>CAYGNZ010000385.1:0-3926 GCA_964351345.1 uncultured Bdellovibrionales bacterium
AAGTAAGTGGGTGCCAATTACTCCGGAGGAACAAGCTGCAACGTCGGCTAGAATGCGGGAAATTGCGAGACAAATGGCCGCTAGCGAGGACTCGTTGAAGCAAGCAACAGCGTATTTCGAACGGGAACTCAAGCTATTAGCTGCAAGCAATGGCGGCACAGTTAGCATTATTGTTGAACTGCCTTCTAAGGTTCCCGCCACTGACACAAACGACATGTGAGCATCACTGAAGCGACGGAGCGGCTTCTCGAAAACGCCCTGTATTGGGAAGCAAGTCTAGTAGTTTCCCTTCTCTAAGCCTTATTATTCTAAGATTCCGTTCCTTTCTCACTGAATCAAGAAATCTAGCAATTCTGACGATTTAACTCTGAGGGATTGCGCCCCATTGTTAGCTCCTTGAACACTTAGAATCCGTCCTGCCCTATGCAGCTCGAACTGATAGACATTACCAAGTCCTATAAGACAAAAAATGGCTCCGTACTCGCGGTCGACCAACTGAATTGGGCGACTCATTCAGGGCGGGTTTGCGGCATCCTCGGACCAAACGGTTCGGGCAAAACAACGACCATACGAATACTCTTAGATCTTCTTCGACCTGATTCAGGTGAAGTAAGAATCAATGGAAAGAGCTGGTGGAACAGAACCGAAGCATTCCGCCAGCAGATTGGCTACCTACCTGAAGAGCGAGGACTATATAAGAAAGACAAAGCTTTAGATGTGCTCCTTTATGCCGCTGCACTAAAAGGGATGTCAGCAGCTGACGCAAAGTCGCAGGCAATTAGCTTGCTTGAAAAGTTTTTCTTATCTGACTTCAAATACTCTCCAGTGGAAAGTCTTTCAAAAGGGATGGCGCAAAAACTGCAACTTGCAATGACCATTATTTTTCGCCCCAATCTGGTAATCCTTGATGAACCTTTTAGTGGCCTCGATCCAGTAAACGTAAAACTCGTTCGTGAAACTATTCAAGAGCTGAAAGGGCGGGGCGCTCTGGTCTTACTTTCCACTCATCGCATGGATGAAGCAGAACGGCTTTGTGATGATATTTTAATGCTCCACAATGGCAAAGTCGCGCTACAGGGAGTGCAACGAGAAATTCGCGAAGCGCACGAGGTCAAACATGTGCGTATCGCAAGAGGAATTGACCTTAGTGAGTATCGCTCTGTTCGTTCTATTACCGAAAATGGAGAAATGATTGACGTAGAGATTGCTGAGGATTCAAGTAGTGCAGAATTCTTGAGTGAACTTGCAACAAGAAACGATTCTCTTTCTGAACTTCATATCACCCCGGTTTCCCTCGAAGAACTCTATCTTGAGGCTGTGGACAACAAATGATTTTCACCATATTCAGCAGAGAATTTTGGCGGATTGTTCGTTCACGTGGCTTCATCGTTGGAACGCTCGGTACTGCGGCGGCAGTTTTGCTTTATTTGGGGGTAATGAGTATTGCAACGGCAATGGTTAGGTACCGTGATGCCGGTAATCAAACTCTTCCTGACCAGAGACTTGTTGGTATCGTCGATGATTCAGGTCTCCTTACCTCTTCCACTGGAATTCTTGCTTCAACGTTGCCCGGTAAAAAATTTCGTTACGAAACGCAAATTACGCATTTTTCAATTTCAGAGGTTGTAAACTTAATTGAAAAATCAGATGACGAGGAGGAGAAATCCGCCACAGCCACAATCTCCTATCTACGGGTCGACACTCCTGAGTTGGGAAGAGCTCTCATCGCAAACTCTAAAATCTCAGCTCTTCTGCATATTCCCAAGACATATCTCGAAAACGGAGTAATTTTTTATCAAAGAAAAACAGCCTCTGAAGAAGAGAGCGAAAAAGCTCATTCCCAACATCTGAGTGCCCTACGAGAGATGCTTCGTGATGCTCTTTTGGCTTCCTTATCCAAAGAGAATAAAAAGCGACTAATTGATGGCGCAAGTTTCAAGAGCCAAAAGCTTGATATAAACGGCGTCGTAGTGGATTCATCGAAAGAGGAAGAAAAAGAACAAAAATTCGCAAAATTTGCTCAGAAAGGAATCCCCTATGTTTTCTCATTCCTCATGCTTGCAATTATTTTCACCAACTCCTCCCGGCTCCTCAATAGTTTCCGTGAAGAACGTGAAAATAAGCTTATAGAAGTTCTGCTTACCTCTGTTAGTGCGAGAGAACTTATAAGTGGAAAAGTTATTGGAATTCTTTGTGCTTCACTGTGTCAGCTAGGATTTTGGATGGCGATGGTTCTCATCATTACTGCTCTCGCTCTGAGACACTTCGACCTTGCAATAAGTATTAGAGTGGATACGCCAGAATTGCTATTTTCCTTAGTATTCACTGTTCTGGGAATGCTCTTTTATGGCTTCTTTTACGCAGGACTAGGAGGTTTTAAAAAAGACCCAAATGAAGAGAATGGGTTGCGTATACTCTATAATATTCTAAAAATGATTTTCGCTTACGCGCTTGTTATTTATCTCCCTAGTGCAAGCTCCGAGCTTTGGCGTCTTATCTCTACCGTTCCTTTTCTAAACCCCTTTCTCATGCCATTTCAATTGATGGATGAAGCCTTCGGTTTGCTCGATATCGCACTGTACTTGGTCCTGATGTCGCTCTGCACGTTTATTATGCTTCAGCTTTCAGCAAGACTCTTCCGCCTACGACTGATGCACCGGGGGGAGAGTATCAGTGATTTTCAACTAATGAGGAAAGCCCTTCGGACAGAAGAACTAGCATAGGTTGCGCTGTGAACTAGTTTTCTTTCAGTCGAATCGCAAGGACCTCTCCGACAGCTCTCACTTCCCCCTTTGCGATCAACTCGCAGTCTATCCAGATTTTTCGACCTTCATGGTTCCGAACTCTTGCGCGAAGTGTAAGAAGAGAGTCAATTGGTGTGGGTTGCTTAAAGCTGATGTTCAGCTGTGCCGTCACACAGAAAACAGCGGGCATCGCATCAATTGGGCGTCCTTCTTGTCGACAAATATGAGCAACCGCAAGATTGCAACTATGGCAATCGATAAGACAGCTGAGCAATCCGCCATACACTATCTCCCTAGAACCGGCACAGTGAAAAGCCTGTGGCTGAAACTCGGCGATGCCCTCATCACCATCCCAATAGCTCTTCAATGACAGACCATATTCATTGTCCACACCACAACCAAAACAGTGCTGCACCGCCCCCAACTCTTGGAAAGAACTCCGATTTTCCATAATAGTACCCTCACGTGGTTTGCGCGTTTTTAAGATACGACACAAATCATTACACAAAATTCGATGTTTCTCGCGAAAATCTACAGCTTTCTTATTAAATCTCAGTTACCCTTGAAACTACTCTTTTTCGAGGAGCACTACTGAATATGGACAACAAGGTCGCTTTCATCACTGGCGGTGCCTCAGGAATCGGACGAGCGACCGCTCTTGCCTTCATTGCCGCTGGATACAAGATTGGTGTCCTTGATTCGAACAGTACAGTCGAACAAGTCTTTGCTGATGTTATCGAGTCTGGAGATGCTACCGCTTATGTTGGTGATGTTCGTGATGCAGAATTTCAATCTCACGCAATAAACTCCACAGTAAGTAGGTTCGGCGATCTTTCTACACTAGTTGCTAACGCCGGAATTCATCGCTCAAACTCTGTTCAAACAATTTCTGATGCATGCCTAGATGAGTTACTCGATGTGAATGTAAAAGGCATGGTTTACTCTGTGAAAGCGGCGGTTCCACATCTTTTGCGCAATGGTGGGGGAGCGATTGTTTTGATGGGCTCTGATCAATGCCATATCGGAAAGCGAAATAATTTCGGTTACGGTCTTACCAAGGGGGCAATCGGGCAAATGGCAAAAAGTCTCGCTCTCGAACTAGGCGAAGAAAAAATTAGAGTAACTGCGGTTTGTCCAGGAACTATTCGTACGCCGCTTTCTGAAGCAGCCGTGGAGAAGCTT
>CAYGNZ010000386.1:0-3909 GCA_964351345.1 uncultured Bdellovibrionales bacterium
TCCAAGTCCTCTACGACGATATTGATATGATCTATTGCGGTAAGCATTATTCTTCTCGCCTTCGCTGATGACTCTAGAGCACAGGTCCGTTGATGCTCCGACGTACTATTGTCTCAGCACAGGTTTAGATTAGTACTGCCGCAAGTATAGAGGAGGTCAGGACTTGGGTAAACTAAGCGCAACGATGGGTATTGGAATACGTGTAGTACTGTGGTGCGGCGTGCTTGCCTTCGCTGTTGCGAGTCCTACGCTGTCCTTAGCGCAAACATGTCGTTCTTCTGTCTCTCTCCTTGAGCTGGTTCATACAAGTGATGTGATTGCGGTAGTGCAGAAAAAGGGTTTCTTCGCTCAACCTGCGCTTGTCCGTAGTGAGCTTCGCAACAGCTTTGATTTTCATTTTCTTAAAGTCATCAAATCATTGGCTGAGGGGGATATCGACATTAGTAAGAAGCAAAGAGTGTATCCCTACCGAGCGGACCACCGGAAACTTCGAGGAGAACGGCAGTATCTCATGTTTCTTACACTAGTGCGTCCGGGAGTGTGGGAAACTCGCAACTGCTACTACTTCGATATTACCGACGGAAAGCTGGTACGACAGATTTGTTCCGCAGTAAACGATCTCTTTGGTGATTCTCCTTACGAACGCGAGCGTAAGTGTCTGTTAAATGCTTCTGGTGCGGCACCGCTTCATGACGTGGAGTTAGAGATTCTCAAAAAAATCCCCAAAGACGGACCGTTTCGCGGATACGTGCGTATGACCGATCCCGTGCGTTGGAGCGATACCCGAAGGTTTCAAAGAGTACGCTTTGAAGTGCTGCCAAAATACCGAAAAGAGTTCTTCTCAGTGGAGCAGATCCGCTCCGGAGTAGAAACTCAGGCCCTGGTTAGAACCTCCACCTACTCCCAACGAGAACTGGAAAAACTCACTCGAGAAGGAAAGCGGGTTCAAATCGAGGGCTTTTGGGAACGTGGGACCTTCATTATCGCTCGAATGGAGTAAACATCGGCAGCCTTGTGCCATAGACGAGCCTAGCGTTACATTGTAACATCAATTACTTGTCGTTTAAACGCTTCTACTGCTCTCAAAAACCCCTATTCATTGGGTTATAGGCAGATCTCCAAAAATTTACGTTACAACGTAACAAGTCCTGACCACAAACTTTCCCCATTTCTACGATATCCTTATCTGAGTGGCGCAGAGAAAAATGCGCTGCCTTACGAGATTAAAAAAACAAGAACGTAATTGAGGAGGAAGTATGAACCTATTTAAGCGATGGACAAGCAGTGTGTATTCCAGTTTCGACTGGATGATTAGCCAGGTGGAAAACCATGAGGCTTTGGTCACTAGTGCGCTTCGAGAAATGAAGCAGGCGGGAGGCAAGGCGAACGCCCAGCTCAAACAAATTCAACGCGATGGCGCGGCGATGCGATCCCGTTTGGCCGAACTTGAGCAGGCAGAAACGAGCTGGAAGGAGCGAGCGCTCAAGGCACATGAGAGCGATAGGGAGCGCGCACTTGAATGTCTGCAACGTAAGAAAGCCGTAGAGAACGAACGCAAGGCGCTGAGCGAGCAACTTCAAGATCACGAGAAGTTTGAGAAACAACTCACTGCCGATTTGAAAGTAATTGAGCAACGGATTGCAGAACTAAAACGGAAAAAACATACCCTATGCGCTCGGCAACATCGAAGCGACGCGCTACGAGCTAGTGCGCCTGAAGAGATCGGATTAATTGCGGAGATCGATGACATTTTTGAACGATGGGAAATAAAACTCGATCAGCGCGAGGAGTTTAGCTTTGCCAAAGATAGCTTCGAGGAAGAGTTTGTCGCGGAAGAGTCAAGAGAAGCACTCAACGCGGAGTTAGACCAAATAGTGGCTGATTCTCTTAAGTAGTACCAATTGTTGTAAAGGAGAAAAATCATGCATCTGCAACCACAACCAATGACGATGGAGGAGACAAACTCTGTCGTCCTGCGCCAGTCCGAGCGGAAATCCGCTCGTTTTTCGCCTTCGAAGAAAGACTCCGAAGGAATCTCAATCACCACACTGCTTCGTCGAGTAGGGGGCTTGGTGCTCATCGGTTCCGCACTGAGCTTCCTGCTCCAACGGTGGGTGGGTATGGATTCGGTGCTTCGGTACTACAGCTTCCTTGGCTTCACCGTTTCGCTCACGGCAATCGGCCTGTATTGCGGGCTAAGGATTAAAGAAGAGAAAGGAGCACGAACCTTTCTCTCTATTGCCGCAATGTTCCTACCGGCACACTTTACTCAAATTGGAGCGCTGTTGTACTCCCTGAGGATACAGAACCCCAATTTGCAGTTCTTAGGTCAGAACGACTACCTGCGGAATCTCGCTATTTATCAAGCTCCCTCCGCACTCGTTGCTTTTGGCACGCTGGCGATTTCGGTGCTGGTGATGGCTCCTGTGGTCTATAGTGGTCTCAGTAGTATGGCGCGAGTAGAATCCAAGCGATTAACGATTGCGTACTTCATCGGCAGCGCCCTGCTGTTACTACCAACTCGTGATCCTTACATGATTGCATCCCTCGTCGCTGCGGCGGTATTGGGATTGAGTTATCTTGACGCATCGATATTCTCCAAAGACTCTGCAATGAGGACGTTTGAAGGCTATGCAGTGCGAGCGATGATGTTTGTCCCTGTTACGATACTTCTTGGTAGATCGCTCTTGCTCTATCCAAGCGCTGGAGTACTGAGCGGTGCGCTTTGCCTTATTTTCGCTCTTGTTCTTTTTGAAGTCTTGCCAAGATTTCTAACTAGCGATGGGGGAAAGCAGTTTTTACAAACCGCGAGCTTACTTCCCCTTGTTTCGGCCTGGGCGTATGTGGCAGAGGATCTTTTCTTCTCCTATCAGGCGCCCTTTGCCCTAGCAGATAGTTACACCGGTGTCGTCTGCGCTATCCCGACAAGTATTGTCATCGCGATGCTTTCGTTTCGAGCAGTCGGAGGCGGCCAAGGCTTTCGCAAGATCGCAAGCATTGCCGCAGTAGGGAGTGCGCTGATTCATTTAATGAATCATGGCGGAATCTATGTTTCCTTGGTCTGCCTAGTACTCTCAACCGCAGTGCTCGCAATGGCGGTGCAAAAAGAAGAGAAGTTTCCGTTCTGGCTTGGAGTCCTGGGCCTTGCGATGAGCTTGCTCTACCATGCACGAACGGCGTTTGAAGCCTTCAACTTTAGCCCGTGGTTAAGCCTTGCAGCGGTGGGAACGGCCTTTGTTCTCCTTGCGTCCTATCTCGAGGCGAACCAAGCCTATTTGCAGGAGCGGATTGGGGCTTTAAAGGCCAGATATACTCGCCTGAAATAGGAGCGAGGACTCGCCCTGCCTTTCGTGAGACAAGTCGCGGGAGGCAGGGGGGTCATTCTTCGAGGGTAAAAATAAAATCCCATTCCGCAGAGAAACTCTCTCCCGGCGCGAGTATCCTGCATCCGAGCTCTTTACACTCTCTGCTGTCACCGAGTTTAGAAGGAACCATTGTTTGCGGTTCAAGAGCGCAAATTTCTTGCTCCTTGGTATTCCAAATTTGAAGATACGGGCAATTCTTAAGTGTATCTACGACTTCAAGACTAAGCCCAACATCTGGCCAGCGAATTTGAGCAGAGTTTCCCCAATTTGCAACACAATGATCCCAGTCTGTGCTCCATGCTTTAAAAGTTGAATATTTTCTCGCTTCGGGAAGATCAGCTTCGTTTGAGCCTGGCACAAGCGTTCCTTCCTTCGGTGGAAACCAAGTAGTGGCCTGATGCCGAAGTTCAGGTCCACTACTACCGAAGACGTGTCGCAGTCCATACATGTGGGGACCGGTGCCAAAGGGTAGCTCACTTGTTCCCGTGTTTTGACAATGCAGCCGTACGCGAAGAGTTGAATCTAGGAGCGAATATTCTAATTC
>CAYGNZ010000387.1:0-1759 GCA_964351345.1 uncultured Bdellovibrionales bacterium
CTTTTAGAGAAGAGTTTTGAACTAATCAAAGATCCAAGTACGAGAGCTGAAAGTGAATTGCTACGAGAGGAGGCACTTGGACCAGAGCCGTATGATCCAACGTTTAAACTGTTGCCGTGGATTTTTCAACAGCGTGACAAGCTGCTCAGTAGCCACGACTTTGATTGCCCACCTGGGGTGGCCTTGTTCGTTGATAGTAAGCCCAATAAATTAATCCGCAGTTTCGGTAAGATTTATCGCCTACCGTTTGAAGAAGAGATGGCAGTATGCTGCGAGAATCTCACTACGGAATCGGTGGTCGTGATCAAAGAGGAAAGTGCGTTTGATTTTGAATATCCAGAGGAACCCCTCAAGACACCGAAAGAGCTCAAAGTAACCGTGGAAGAGCCGTTAGTTTTAGAGCTCCTTCATTAGATAAAGAGCAACGATTCAGCTCCAGGTGTGCGAGTTGAAATTCAAAATATTGCTAATCACTTCCGGCGAATACCCGTTTTACCTATTCGTTAAAACCTTGGTATTCGCTTTTGTTGAAATCATGTAACCGCTATTGAGTTTTTTGTTCTGCAAAAGCAGCGATCGAATTCCACCAGAGCTCCATAGCACTGAGCACGAAGTCGAATCCGGAACAAAAGGCGAGCTGCGTTTTGTCGTCGATTAAGTACTGCGAGGTAGCAGTCCAAAGTCGATCACGGTGTAAGACTTCAAATCCCTCCGTGTGCATGCGGATGAACTCGCTAAGCGGCATCTGAAGTACTGCTGCGGTTTCAGCAGATTGATGAACTTCAATGCCCTGCTGTTGTTTGGCGGAGCTGATGATGCAGCCGAGAACTTTTAGCTCAGGAATTGCACTGTGCTCTAGCGCAAAAACTGCGCCGGCAACCTCAGCGACCGACTTTGAGGCAAGGAATGCTCGCAGTGCCTCGATAAACGATGTGGTTTCATCGGTCCGCGCCGTATCGGATAACGACATACCGAGTTCGCGGCGTAGTCCGTGAGCGAGAATCTCTACGTGCGGAATGCCTTCGGTTTCGCTACCTAGTTCTTCCTCTCGATTGAGCATCAGCTCTGCTGAAACCGCAGGCCAGTCACTCGTGCGCTGCGCGGCAAGCAGCAGCATCCCCGCAATTTCTAGAGGCAGCGCTGCATACTGCGCTAAGGCGAGTTTCAAATCACAGTGACCGCACAGTACGGGGTTGGTGCTAGGGTCCAGAAAAGCACAGTGGGCTAACTTCGCTTCAAAATCTCTCATCGGGAACCTTTCAAAGAACGTGTAAATGGTAAGGGGTATCCGCAGGAGGTAACCATGCGGAACGTAATCAGCTTCTCTACTCAAAAGTAATGAAAAGGAGCGTTTGGAGTGAGAGAAGTCTAAGGCAGAGTGGGGTTTTCGCAGAGGATTGCTGCGGGAAATGCTGTTTTTTCTGTATTTTGTAGAAAAACTGGTCGATGCTGTATTCGTGTTTTCTACAATTTACGGAAAAAATGCTTTTCTCACGAAACTCAAAAATTGAAGAACTAATCGTTCTTGTTCTTGCCAAGCGTCCCGCCCTCACGCCGGCGGAATTGCGTAGCGAAATCTCTGACCGCTTCCAGGAAGTTAGTTCTCAAGCAGTGTACCAAGAGCTGAAGAAGCTCGAGAAGCAAGGCGTGGTGATGAAAAACAAGCGTCGCTACAGCCTCGGCTTTCATTGGGTGCTTGAGCTGACGGCCTTTGCTGATTCCCTCTATGATCGTTACACCCAACCGGATGCCTTGGAAA
>CAYGNZ010000387.1:1769-3892 GCA_964351345.1 uncultured Bdellovibrionales bacterium
TACCGTTTTGGACCCACATGGTACTTTGCATGGCGCAACAGTCTGAAGAGCGCGTTTGTTACGAATACATGGAGCATGTCTGGTTTCACCTTGTAAGTGCGACGGTGGAATCGAAATTTCTCGCAGCAATTCAAGGTCTTGATCTGAAGCACTTTCTCGTCGTTCGTTCAAAGTCGTACTTAGATCTACTCTATCGAGAGGAAGTTTCCACCGGTGATCTCACCCTGCAATTCGGCAAGCGTGTGTTTCCTGAGGGCAAACAGCAGTATGTAACTTGCATCGGATCATTTGTGCTCGAAATAAAAGTGCGTAAGGATTTTCAAGAACGAATAGACGCTTTTTATCAAAGTGTTTCTTCAAAAAAGCCTCTACATGCAGGACGACTAACCGACTTTATCACGGAGCGTACGGTGATTACTTTGTCCGTTGAGAACAATCCGAAAACGGCTTCAAAGATCAAAAAAGAATTCGCCCAGATCCTTGGGCTTAGCGCCTAGCCGCAACACGTCAGGTGGGTTCAATTTAGTAGTGGAGATGGCTCAGCTTGATTATCGTTCTACAGTAGCTTAGTCTGAAACAATTCGAATAGTGAGCAGAGAGGAAATGACTTGTTTCGGAACGAGGTACTGGTTCCGGAACAGTGACAGCAAGTGTTTAGGTTTTTGAAGGTCCGGCTTCTTGAGCCGCAGTGGAGCGACTTATGAAACGAATGAAACGACTGTTTGATGTCGTCCGCGGGAGGTTTTGTGCATTGCTTCCTGCTTCAGTTACCCAACACCTCACCCTTGGAAGTGCCTGGTATGATTCTTCGAGCTTCCGCTTGTATCATCCAGGTGATCGTCTGGAGGTAGTCTCACCTTGGGTCTTCGGCTTTGGGCTTAACCCGGTTGACTGGACGGTGCTCGGTTACACAGATGACGGCCACTACCGAATTGAGGAAGAAGACGGAAAAGAGCATGTTCATTTTCGCTGGAGCATCGAAAATTATTTTCGGCTGAGGCGATTTGGCTCTCGACCGCTTGATCCGAATCGATTTACAGTGGGCTATCAGGGGAATGGTTATCTCTAAACTCCTCCTTGCTTGAGGGGAACAGAGCCATGCCGCAACGCACAAAGTGGCTAATAAAACTGTCTCTGTTCCCTCAACTTTTGCGCAAGCACAATCAACAAGGCTGGGAGGAAAGGAAGGGAGGTAGGAATCGAACCTACGTCACAGTGCAAGCACTGCTGCTCTACCAGACAAAAACTCCCCCTCTATCTTGTCGTAATAATGGTGTCACGAAATCTTAAATTTGCAGGCGCGAATCTAGGATTCCGCACTTGATTAGCTGCTCGCGACCTACTAGCCTAAACAGAGGATCCTTTCGAAGTCCCCGGTTCGAGTAGCATTTTTGCTTTCAGCAGCGATTGAACCACTCTATCGACATCACTAAGCCTTCCCATCAGTAGTCACCGTCCTATTCGATGCGGCTCATTGGCTGCTGCTGATTATCATTGTTTTTTATTTGGCAGAAGCTGTTCAGGGGCACTCTGAAGAAGGAGAGTCAAAGATGTCTGGAGAGAAGCATGTATCGAGAAGGAGGATTCGCTGGTTCCGTGTCGTTTTTGCGGTTCTAGGATTGTGTGCCGTGTTGGCGGGAGTACTTGGCTACCGCTACCTGCACGAGCTTCGCAAGCTAGAGTTCGCGGTTCGTCATGGACTTGAGCTTCAAGGGGTGAGCGCAGAGGAAATCGCTGGATTCAATGCGTTGCCCTTCACCATGGATCTGCGGGAAGTGATGCTTTGTTCGGCCACCTTTGTTAATCCTGAGGAGGTACCCACAGAATTACCTGTCGAAGTTTTAACTCAATTGCGTGAATACGAAATTATTTCGCTGGAGCTTGTTGCGTATCGAATTACACCAGAACTGCTGAGCGAGATGGGGCGGACTCACAGAGTTTGTTCCTTAACTCTGCGAAATTGTGAAGTTCCTCCAGTAGATTTTCGTGAGCACTGCGGAGGACTCAACATATTCTCGCTGACGTTTGCAGATATGACGCTCAGTAAAGAGATACTCCAAGGCGTGAGTTCACTTCCTGCGGCTCAGCACGTATCGATAAGAAACTGCGATTTCAGCGAGGAG
>CAYGNZ010000388.1:0-3862 GCA_964351345.1 uncultured Bdellovibrionales bacterium
AACTCGCAAGATCCGATTGTAAGCGAGGTAATTCGCGGCTTTGAGCGACGAGGCTTATTTTACGCGGTTCATCGTATGCCGGAAAATCGACCGGATTCATTCGAAAAAATCCTCAGAGAGTATCAGTCTGAAATAGTAGATCGCTATGTCTACATGGAGTCAGATATTGTTATTCGAGCAGAGAGTGGATGTTGGCTTGCCGAGATGAATTCGCTTTTTGATCAAGACCCGGCACTTGCGATGCTTGGTTCGAGAATCGATCCTCAGGACTTTGTTGAACAATCACGTGCAGAAATAGTTGCGCCTCAGATAGACGCTGCGCAACGAGCAAACCTTATCAAACTCAACAGCCCGGAAAGAGCAGCGCAGCAAGCCGTTGGCGCGTTCACAGACGCGCCTTTTAATCCCCCTGGGCGATTGCTTATGCTTCGAAAAGGACCAGTGCAAGAAGTCGGGTTCCAGCGAGACTCCAAGCTTCATAAAGCGCTCATCGCTGCGGACTACCGCACGGGAATAGCCTATGCAGTTGTTCATCGACACCTTTCATTGTTAAACTTTTTTGATTACCCAGAGTACGATTACGACTCTCGAGAGAGATATTTCGCGCGGGCAAATGAGGTCAACAATGTATAGATTTATTCGTCCCACTATACCGTCGCCTGATTCCTGGTTGCCGTATTTGGAGCAATCCTACGAGCAGAAGTTTTTCAGCAACTTTGGTCCACTTGCAACTCTCCTGGAGTCCCGTCTCAGCTCAGTGTATGACCCTCGGCGATCTGCAGTCGCAGTCTCGAGTGCCACTGCGGGTTTAACTGCTTGTCTCCACGCGCTTGGAGTAAAGGGGAAAGTCGTTGTGCCTAGTTTTACCTTTGCAGCAACTGCCCAAGCAGTGGTCCTTGCTGGTTGTGAGCCTGTGTTTTGTGATGTCGAAGAAGAGACCTGGCTGCTGGCGCCCGATGAGTTACGGAAATTAATTGAGGAACATCAACCAGTAGCGGTCATGCCCGTTCGTTCGTTCGGCATGTATCATGACTGTTCGAGAATCGCAGAGGTGTGTGCGGCGCATTCGCTCCCCCTAATTCTTGATTCTGCGCCAGCTTTTGGCGGTAAGCTCGATGGTGCGCAGCCGAGTTTTGTTGGTGAAGACAATACCTTCGAAGTGTTTTCTTTCCACGCAACGAAAGTCTTTGGAGTCGGCGAGGGAGGAGTTATATTTGCGCCGAAGTCATACGAGGAGGCAGTGCGACGAGCGGTTAATTTCGGCTTGCAGTCCGAGGATGTGCTTACTGTTGCGGGTAACGCAAAGCTCAATGAGTTTACCGCAGCGATTTCGCTGGCAGTGCTCGACAATATTGCGACTGCCGTAAAAAATCGACAGCAGATAGCGTCGAACTACCAGGCGGCGTTTTCTGGCGCCAAAGGCATCGCACATACTTGGGATACCGCACTTTCTCCCTGGCAAACATTTCCCATCGTTCTTGAGCCTGAGATCAAAACCGAAGAAGTGGTACGCGCTGCTGCGGACTTCGGTTTGGAATTGCGGCGCTACTACTATCTGCCCTTACATCAAACCACCGCTTTTTCCTCCTGCGTGACAGGCGAAATGAAAACAACCGAGAGTTTATCCGCACAGATTGTCTGTCTCCCGGTATATTCTGATATGAGCAAGGCTGAGCAAGAGGAAATAGTTGAAATTTTTCTTAAATCTCTTCGCAAAGCGTCGGAGAACGCTCAGCATTTATCTGCCGCTTAATCCTTCTTCTTTGCAGAACTTTTTTTCTTCTTACTTGCCGTAGATTTTTTCTTTTTCGTACTACTCGGCTTTGCTTTTTCTTTTGTTTTCTTCGTAGTCGAGGGTTTCTTTATCCTTGCCTCAAGCGCTGATTCCCAGGTCTTTAAAAAACTAAACTCTAGTCCGGCTAGATATTTTGCATTCCGTTCGGTTGATTCTTTTTCTTCGAGCAACCAAGAGAAGTGCGCAAGGGCGTCTTTAAAATCTCCCTGCCGTTCTGAAGAAATTGCCATTTGAAGACGGAGTTCCGCTGAATGCGGAAGGAGTTTTAGCAGTTTTAGACCGACTGCGTGGAGTTCTGCAAAACGCGCGAGATGTCGGACAAAAAGTTTCACTACATCGGCATGATAAAAATCGACAGCGGCTTGAGGTGCTTTACTCAGAGTGCGTAGCAACTCTTCCCAGTAGCTGAGCTTTTTCTCCGGGGCGGCAACCACGAGACGAAATAGCATGAATCGCCAATCGCGAGGAAATTGTTCGATGTAGTGATCAAGCCGCAAAAAAAGTTCGGCCGACTTCATCGCTCGCAAGGTATTGAGCTCAGCAAGTGCGAGTTCCGGTGTAAAGGGGTTTTGTGAGAGTGCGTTTCTGATAACCTGCAAAGAATCTGCCGGCTTTTTCTGGTCGGCAAGCGCTTGCGCTTCGCGTAAGACGGCAGTAAATCGAAGCTGGGCATTCGTTTTGCCCTGCAATTCATGGTATCCCACCGGGATTTTCCATTCAGTCGATGTCACCGGCGCAGAGCACATCGCTGCGTAGAGTTCTAATCGTTCTTTGCGATCAACTCCTACTCGCTCCTCTGCAACATACTCATAGCAACGCTGCGTTGCGTCTTTTATTAATTCAGGTGAACTAATAAATCGCTGAAGTATCTCGTGGAGCTCCTCAAGGGTCTTGTAGTGCGGAGCATCAGTTTTCTTGATGAACTCTTTGTAGGGTAAGGCGTCTTGAAGCACAGGAAGCACCGCGTGTGAAGCCATTTCAACGGCTTTAATATCGCTGCGGCATTCGTTGTAGGGCGTATCAAGTAACGGTGCAAATCCGAGATGAATCGGTTGCCAGAACTCGTGGTAATCTTTCATCGATCCCCAGTTCTTGTAGCTAAACCGCGCTTCGGGAATTCCCAACAAGCCAGGGAGTGCCTCGTTACCCATGATGTTGAAGTGGAGATTTTTGTGTTCGTCGATCAGCTTTCTGATGGTGGGAAGCGTACTCACGACATCTGCGATATGTCCCAAGGAACCGGCCCAGGCGAGGTTAACCTGCCCTTCAATTTCTTTCCATGTTTCGCCGTAAGGTGGAGGTGAGAATGGTAAGTGGTTCTCCAGAATATGAATTTCGTTGCTTACCGATTTTGAAAAAAGCTTTTTAAGACCCGGGCCGGTAACCACAACCCCGTCGCATTCTGCCATAATTCGCTCGTAGCTTTGCCAAATTAAAGGCGAGGTCCAGGGCTTATACACTGGTGAAGCCGGTGGAGGGTCGTAAAAATTGTCGTTGTATTCAGCGAGTGTCTTCTTACCCTGCGCACGTCGAGCGGCAATCAGTGGAAGGAGGTCAATATCATTTGACTGGTAAATGATGAGCAAGTCGGCCTCAAGTCCGAGTTGGAATCTTTCCTCTGCCCGCGCGTCCAGACTAATGACGCGCCAGTTCGGTGCCTGATTGGCAATCTGTTGTCCCGGCCAACGCATTCGGTAGTAACTGTCACCCGTCTCATCGATAAGGACGAGCTGAAGTACGGAACGGGCCTCTTCGAGGAGAGTGGAGAGTTCATTCATTGAGCAGACCTTGGTATAGAGTTTGATATTCTTCTAACATCTCCTGAAGCGTGCGGGGAGTTGGAATTTTCTGTTCTAGCCATTCCGGGCTTTTACACACTGTAATAATCGCCTCGGAAATCGCTTCGGCGCTTGCGGGCGAAAATAAGGAGCCGCCTCCTACGCTTCGAATTCGCTCTCCAAGCGCTCCAATGTCTGAGGCGAGAACCGGAATATTAGCCTGCCACATTTCAGAAAGCACATACGAAAAAGTCTCGCGGAACACCGAAGGGATCACACCCACATCAGC
>CAYGNZ010000389.1:0-3859 GCA_964351345.1 uncultured Bdellovibrionales bacterium
TCGGTATGCTGCTTGCTTTCTCCTCCGCGGGGAGGAAAGGAGCAACAATGAACCATAGACCACCCGTGAGCAGATTGCTCACAGCCGTCACCTCGTACATACGCCTCGCCATACCGTTACTTCTCACTCAGGCAACACCGTGTCTCGCGGAGGGCTCTCCAAATTCCTTGGAGGACAGCTCTCCGATAATTGTCGTCACAGCGAACCGAATTCCGACAGAAAGGAATGAAATCGGGAGTAGTGCCACAGTGGTATCGCGAGAAACTATCGAACGAAAGAAACACAAAACTGTACTTGAAGTACTTCGCAATGTGCCTGGGCTTGAGGTGAGCCAGATAGGTGGGCCGGGGCGAACCACGGGAGTACTCATCCGTGGAAACGAATCGGACCACACACTTGTGCTCATTGATGGAGTTCGAGTCAATGATAACACCTCGGGACAGTTTGATTTTGCCAATCTCAAAACTGACAATATCGAGCGAATCGAGATAATCCGAGGACCCCAAAGCGTTCTCTACGGTGCTGAAGCGGTGGGTGGAGTCATTCAAATATTTACCAAGACCGGAAGGAAGGGAGTACACGCAAGCGCTTCGGCAGAAGCGGGCTCCCATGGAACACAGGGGTATTCTGCTACCGTTGAGCTAGGAACCGAGGTTGCACGAAATTCGACCACAATCTCCTATCTTCGCACGGACGGAATCTCGGCAGCGACGAGTAGTCGGGGCAATCAAGAGGAAGATTTCTACGACTCACTCAACTTCTCCTCAAGGAACAGTTTGTTCTTCTTAGAGGATGGGCAGGCCGATATCGTAGTAGGCTTTAGCTCTTCGACGACCGAACTTGACGGTTTCGATTTTGAACTCGGACCAGTCGATGATCCCAACGCAGAGCAAGACACTGACTCGCTCAATGCGTCGCTTCGCGTCCAGAAACCACTCACAGAGTGGATCACACCTCGAATCGAGATTGGGTTTTTCGATAACGATACTCGCGGCAGCGATCCCGACACCCCGTTTAATAATTTCACGATCGACAGCCAAACCCTGAGCACCACCACGCAAGCAGATCTGTTTCCGGAATTTCTCGGCGGGCCGACAACCCTCGGCTACGTGTTTGAGTCACGAGAGGGAGTCAATACTGGTAACTACGATGAAACTCGTGAGGTACATTCTACCTTTCTTCAAAAGCGTTTCTCCTTCGACGAGTGGCTTTTTCTCACGACAGGGGTTCGCTACGATAACGATTCAGAATTTGGCGAGGAAGTAACCTACCGCACCACATTGGCAGTGCTCCTTGAAGAATCAGGCTCTCGAGTGCACACCAGCTACGGCACCGGTTTTAAACCACCCAGTTTTAACGAACTCTACTTTCCTGATTTCGGTAATCCAGAGTTAGACGCAGAAACAAGTTGGGGCTACGATATTGGGCTAGAGCAAGCACTAGTCCCGGAGGTCGCTTCTTTCGACATCACTTTTTTTCATAACAAAGTAGATGACTTGATCGCTTTTGATTCATCAACATTTACGGCTGCAAACATCGACGAAGCTGAATCACTGGGGGTTGAAACCGAAGTAAGAATTCAACCACTCGAAATGCTCGAGACCAATTTTAATTATACGTATACCGATTCGGAGGACAAAAAAACGGGTGCGGTACTCGCACGACGTCCGAGGCATAGAGCCAGTGCTGATGTTGTTGTACGCGTCGGAGAATTGAGCGATGTCACCCTCTCGGGACTACTCGTCAATAGCAGACGTGATTCAGACGGGGCTCAAATGGACGACTACCATCGTTTTGATCTTACTGGTAGATATCTGTTCAACGAGCATATTAGACCTTATGTAAGAATCGAGAACCTTTTCGATGAGACGTATGAAGAAATCCCAGGATACGGAACTCTCGGTTTTTCAGTATATGCTGGTGTACAGGGCGTACTGTAGCGCGAAGTATGTAGCTCTTGCGCTTGTCGTTCTCCTAAGCCTAGGAAGAATTGCAGATGCGCAGTCTCGTGAATACATGGACGCGAGGCGCAGCGATACTTCACTGCGCCTCGTTTCCCTCGCTCCCAGTATCACCGAGATCATCTACGCCTTGGGGCGCGGTTCGTCGCTGGTCGGGGTGACAAGATATTGTGACTACCCCCCAGAAACTCAGGACGTTGCCAAAGTAGGTGGATTTCTCGATCCGAATATCGAGAGCATTCTCCGCTTACAACCAAACCTCGTACTCGCCCTCTCTCTGCAGCAGTCACAAGTAGAATCTCTCCGCGCGCTCGGTTTGAGGCTTCATCTACTTCAACAAAACTCTATTGCAGAGGTGCTCTCCTCGATTATTGCAATTGGCAATCTTGTTAAAGCCAGTGGCCCCGCTCAAAAGCTTCGCGATGAGATACAGCATGCGCTTGATGCAGTAGAAATGCGCGTGAAGAAGCTCGCCAGACCTCGAGTGCTTGTTGCGGTGGGCGGACATGCAACTCCGGGAAGTTTGGAGGCAGTATACGTGGCAGGAGGCAACACGTTTTACTCGGAACTCATTACGCTTGCGGGCGGGAAAAATATCTACGAAGGTAGAGTGGAGCACTATGCCTTGCTTTCAGCAGAGGGTGTTCTCGCCTTAGACCCAGAGGTCATTATTGACCTCTCGCCCAGCACGAGCAGTGTGGAGCAGACCACCACCTTAGCGCTGGAGGCCTGGCAGTCCCTTCCGAGAGTCACTGCGGTAAAGACTCATCGAGTAACGGTTTTGACTGAAGAGTTCGTCGTTAACCCGGGTCCACGGATCGCGCTTACGTTAGAGCTATTTGCAAAGGCGATACACCCAGAGGAGTTTCACCATGCAACTACACCTTGAGTCGGTCAAAGCAAGAATCGACCGCCATCTAGTCCTTGACGATCTCAGCTTCCGACTCGATCCAGGAGAATCACTCACCTTGCTTGGTCCAAATGGCTCCGGCAAAACAAGCATCCTTCGCTGTATCCTTGGATTACTCGACTACACTGGTCGAATCACTTTCGGTGACATAGACCTCCGAACTCTTGGGCGCAAATCTATCGCAAAACGTATCGCCTATGTGCCACAAAACGTTCCCGAACTCCCGGCATACCGTGTAGCGGAGTTTGTCTCCCTGGGTCGCTACGCTCATGGTGATCGACTTGATCGGCAGGGCAAGAAACAGATTGAGGCCGCGTTGGCGGTAACGGGATGCTCATCGCTTGCTGAGCGGTTAGTAAATGAACTTTCAGGAGGAGAGCGTCAGCGAGTCTTGCTTGCCACCGCCATTGCCCAGGAAGCGCCCTTGCTACTTCTCGATGAACCCGCAGCCTCGCTTGATCCAGAACACGAAACAGCGCTCTACCAGTGCTTCGAGCAGTTACGCCGAGAAAAGCAACGGGCCGTAGTGATCGCAAGCCACGACATTAATCGCTCCGCGCTGACGAGTGATACTATTATAGGGTTAAAACAGGGGCGCATTTGCTTTAGTGGTCCAGCAAATGAGCTGATGCAAAACACCACGCTAGAGAAGATGTATGGGGTTGAATTTTCAATCTTCACGCACCCAGAGCTTGCCTCATCTTTCGCATTCCCCCGAACCTGACATGAATACATCCAGTGCAATGAAATTCCGAGTTGTTGTTCTCTGTCTACTCTCTTTGCTTATCCTCACCCTTTCGCCGCTTTTTGGCGTCAAGCTTGAGACCTCAGCCACAGAACTACTCTTTGGCTCTGGGGTCGCATCAGAAGTTTTCTGGCGCATTCGCCTCCCGCGAGTCGCCTTAGGCTTGCTCGCAGGAGCCTCGCTTGGAACGGCTGGCTTGGTTTTCCAAGCGCTGTTCAGAAACTCCCTTGCAAGCCCCTACAC
>CAYGNZ010000390.1:0-3845 GCA_964351345.1 uncultured Bdellovibrionales bacterium
CAGAGAATTTCAACCACAAAGCGTGTTCGGCGAAACACCTTCGGACGCAAAAAACCATAGCTAAAGCTATCGCCGAAAAAAGCTGGGTGTGGGCCTTTTCGACGATCTACGAACTATCAACTGCTCAAGCGCCAAAAAGCGAGTAAATTTCAAAGAAAAGAGTAGTCTAGCAAAAAGCCCTAGCTATTCCACCAGCTGTTGTCGAAAAACTGCATTTTCATCAAGTTTCTTTTGGGGATACCTCAGGCAAGGATGGGGGATAGGGAAAACTGGTAGATTTCGCCTACTTGAGCTTCTCGCGAGTATCTGTGAGAAGCGTAGGTTTAGATTGATAGGTTTAGTTAATGAAAGAAATAGGAATTATCAATTTCACATATACTAAGCGATGAGCGAGACTTCTGCGGCTCTATATTGATCTGGGTGGATAATACAGTCTACTAGAGCAAGTCTATTTACGTACGACAGGCAATTCTTTCGGAGGCAGGGTCATGGAAACGACAGAAGTCGTCAGCATGGTGCAAAGTTCAAATGTGGCAATCGATACCCTCTGGGTTTTAATGTGCGCCTTTCTGGTCTTTTTTATGAACACCGGATTTGGTTGCATTGAGGCAGGATTCTGTCGGGCGAAGAATGCGGTCAATATCCTCGCTAAAAATTTCGTCGTCTTCGGAATTGCTTCGCTCGGTTTCTGGGCAATTGGCTTTGGACTGATGTTCGGTGATGGCTCGGAGTATCTTGGCCTCTCGGGCTGGTTTCTCAATGGATTAGATACCTCGCCGGCAACGGGGGATGAGTATCAGGGAATCTTTGGCTCACTGAACTGGAGTGGTATTCCACTGTTTGCCAAATTCTTTTTTCAGCTCGCCTTCGCCGCAACTGCTGCAACTATTGTCAGTGGTTGTGTGGCAGAGCGGATTCACTACAGCTCGTTTATGATTTTCGCCTTCTTTCTCGCTGCGGTGGTATACCCAATTAGTGGGCATTGGATCTGGGGTGGAGGATTCTTGCAGTCTGAGGGTATGTGGGACTTTGCGGGTTCTACCGTAGTGCACAGTGTTGGTGGTTGGGCAGGTCTAGCGGGAATTCTGCTTCTCGGACCTAGAATTGGAAAATATAAGAAAGAGGGTGGTGTTTCTCCGATTCCAGGACACAGCATGCCGCTGGCGTTTCTTGGCGGGATGATTCTTTGGCTAGGTTGGTTCGGCTTTAACCCTGGTAGTACCATGGGTATTTCAGGCGACGGTGGCCTTGGTGCTTCACACATTGTGGTCACCACAAACCTTGCTTGTGCGGCTGGTCTACTTGTCGCAACGCTCGTGTCATATCTGATGAGCGGAAAACCAGATTTTAGTATGACCGTCAACGGTGCGCTTGCAGGCCTTGTTGCAATTACTGCTCCCTGCGCCTTTGTGACCCCTGTTGCCTCGGTCATTATCGGAGCCATCGGCGGCGCGCTTGTTGTGTTTGCCGTGACAGGTTTTGATAAAGCAAAGATTGATGATCCCGTCGGTGCATTGTCCGTGCATCTGGTCTGCGGAATCTGGGGAACGCTTGCCGTGGGTCTATTTGCGGATCTCGCAGCTCCGGGAGGAATTGATAAGGCCGGGCTATTTAACGGTGGCGGAGCCGAGTTGTTGTTGATTCAAGCAAAAGGTGTGGTCTTAGTTGGAGCCTATGTTTTTGCAACGTCATTTGTTGCATGGGGCATCTTGAAGGCAACTCTTGGGATTCGAGTCACACCGCAAGTTGAGGCAGGTGGGCTTGATATCAACGAGATGGGTCTTGAAGCCTATCCGCGTGAGAAGCCAATTGATGTGATGGCATTGATAAAGGACAGTAGTCTTGGTCGTCATGAGAAGTCTATTGTGGCAGAAGGCGAGAGATTACGTGCGGTGCCCAAGGGGCCAAATGGTCAGTCGGTATATGCCATCTCCCTTGTCAATATTGATGTCGATCAATTCATGAATGCATGGACTGACCTATGTGGCAGTTCTTCATCGGATTCGCAGGAGTTTAAGACCGTCTACAGCCATTTCACTCGAATGCAGGATTCAACCTTACGTTTCCGAGGCGGTGACGCGGAGCAAGTTTGTGGTAAGCTTGAGGTCCTTGCACAGTCGATAAGTCCAGACGCGAGAGCATCCATCGTTTCGAAGCATGAAGCGGCGGGTTCACGGGTCAACGGGTAGAGGAATTGGAGAGAGAGAAAGATGAAATTTATTGTAGCAATTATACGTCCTGAAAAACTCAACGTGGTGCGCGAAGCGCTCTCAATGAGCGAAGTGCATCTAATGACCGTGACCGATGTTCGCGGCTGTGGGGTGCAAGGTGGTCGGCAGGAAGTGTATCGAGGAGTTGAGCATTCCGTTGAGTTGTTGCCAAAAGTGAAAATCGAGATCGCGGTGAACGATGATTTCGTCGATACCGCGATTGATGCAATTGTGCAGAACGCACGCACGGAAGATACCGGAGCGATTGGAGACGGAAAGATTTTCGTGCTTCCGCTTGGCGATTGTATCCGTATTCGCACGGGAGAGCAGGGTGCGGTCGCAATTGGACCATAGTCTGGATCTTCGAAGGGCATTGCGAGTAGGAGTAGGGATCGTACGAGAGCGCATGATGTAGCAATGAAGTTAATCGTAGCTTTAATTCGACCGGAGAAGTTTAGTGCCGTTCGTGATGCCCTTAGTGGTAGCGATGTGCATTTGATGACCACCAGCCAAGTCTATGGTTGTGGGATGCAAAAGGGCCGAGAGGCAGTGTATCTCGGCGGTTCGACCTCAATTGAGTTTCTGCCAAAAACGAAGCTCGAAATTGCAGTCAATGAAGAGTTCGTTGAACAGACCGTCAATGCCATCGTGCTCAACGCGCGAACTGGCAATGACGGTCAAATAGGTGACGGGAAAATCTTTATTCTACCCCTTGAGCAATGCGTGCGGATTCGAACAGGAGAGAAAGGTCCGGTTGCTATTGGTCCCTAGGACTCGATTCTCTAGAGTCCATACCTTTCGCACCGCAGGTTCGTCTTCAGCCGCGCCGCGGCTCAGCCTTCCCGAGTCAATTACTATACAATAGAAGCTTGCGTTGAAAGAACAGCACTCTTGGTGCTAAAACCTGACAGCGGTCGGCGAAATTACAGTCGCCGCGAAATTTGCCACTCCAACAACATTTAGCTGAAATCCTCAAGGAGCGTTCCTAAGCTGGCGCGATTCTTGGGGCAAAAGCCTAAAGAGAACAATGATCGATCTGACTGATTTACGTGCACGCCCAGAAGCATATCAAAAGGCGTGTGATGATAAGCGAATTACTTTCGATGTCGCTGATTTCCTAAACCTCGATGCGAAGCGCTCAGAGCTACGAGCTCGTGCAGAGCAACTTCGCTCGGAACTCAATGCGAAAAGTAAAGCCGTGCCGAAGCTTCAAGGCGAAGAGCAGGCGAAAGTTCGTGCTGAACTAAAAGAGCTCAGTGCAGAGGTGAAATCTGCCAGTAAAGAGCTTTCAGATGTTGAGGAGGAGTGGAGCTCAAGACAATTATTTCTTCCTGGAATTCCGACAAGCGATACCCCGATTGGAAAAGACGACTCGGAGAATGTCGAGCTTCATACCTGGGGGGAGATTCCAAGTTTCGATTTCCCAGTAAAGGACCATATCGATCTTGGTTCGACGCTTGATATTATCGACGTTGAGCGAGCCGTGAAGATTGCCGGGGCGCGCAACTATTTTCTCAAAGGTGATGGCGCTCGACTACACCACGCCGTGATGAACTGCGCGATGGATTTTATCGCTGAGCGGGGATACACCCTGGTCGATCCACCACATATTGTGAGCTATGAGGCGATGGCGGG
>CAYGNZ010000391.1:0-3843 GCA_964351345.1 uncultured Bdellovibrionales bacterium
TGGAGTGTCACCTCGGCGATGTGCGAAATCGTGAGCAGATTATGCCTGCTTTTGACGGGGTAGATACAGTGTTTCACGTCGCGGCGAAAGTTGGCCTTTGGGGGAATCCCAAGGATTTCGAAGCAATTAACGTTCAGGGCACAAAAAACGTGATTTCCTGTTGTCAGGAAAAGGGGGTTCGGCGACTTGTATTCACCAGTTCGCCCAGCGTGGTGTTTGACAGCGAACCACTGCGCAATGCAGATGAAACTCTTCCGTACCCAAAAAAGTTTCTCAGCGAGTATCCCAAGACAAAGGCTGAGGCTGAACGTCTCGTCATTGCGGCAAACAATGTGCGTGGACTCTCTACTTGTGCGCTCCGACCTCATTTGGTCTGGGGACCGGGGGATACGCACCTTGTCCCCGGAATATTGGAACGTGCAAGGCAGGGAAAGCTCGTCATTGTGGGCGACGGCGAAAACATCGTCGATTTCACCTACGTGGATAATGTTGCAGAGGCTCACGTGCTTGCTGCTACGCATCTCTCGGCAGACTCACCCGTTGCCGGACAGTGCTACTTCATTTCCCAGGATGAGCCGATTAAATTTTGGGAGTTCGTAAAAGAGCTGGTTACCCGCGCTGGCTATGAGGCGCCCAGAAAGCGGATTTCCTTGCGATTTGCAAAGTTAATTGGTCACTGCGCTGAACTTGCATTTCGATTCCTTCCTCTCTCAGGCGAGCCCCGACTGACTCCCTTTCTCGCAGAACAACTCGCGATGTCACATCACTTCAGCATCGAAAAAGCGAAAAAGGATTTCGGCTATCAGCCTCGCGTGACTATGGAAATGGGGTTGAAGCGAACCCTGCAATCCCTTTCAAATTAGGGACGCGCCGTGTTTCGGCGACGACCGCGATGCTTAATACGAAAAGGAACAGAAGGCAGTCGAAACCCCTGCACTTCCGCAAATAAGAAGCACATCCATTCCGCTACTTAATTTCCCTTCGTTAATCGCGGTTGCAAGCCCTAGTGGAATGGTTGCTGAAACCGTATTACCGAATCGTGCATGCGTACGAATCGCCAAACTAGGATCAACATTCATTTTCTTGAGCACTTGCTCGGTTGAAAACTCGCTCGCATCATGCCCGAAAATAATGTCGTAGGCTTTATTGGATAAGTAATTGTCTGACTTAAAATGAGACGCGAGCTTTTCAACCGCAAAACCGAGTAGTTCTGTCGAGCGGGAAAAGAATAGCATCGGAGTCCAATTATTTATCGCAAAGAGCTTTTTATTCTGGAGACGCTTCTCAGAATAATACTCTGAGGCGTTTGGCAGAGGGACCTGGCAAAGATCATGCATCTCTCCCCAAGTTTTGAAACTGAAGTAGAAATTCGAGGGATTCTCATCAGCAGTTAGAATAGTCGCCGTGGCAGCCTCCCCTAGCGTAAACTGCGCGAAACTGAGATTGAGGTCTGAGGCTTTTTTGATCTCTAAGTCAGTGTGCTCCCGAAGATTGAACTCGGAATTAAGCACCATGATATTCTTATACGTGCCGGAATCGATGAAGGACTGCGCGATACAGATACTTCTCATCCAGCTTGCACAGGCATCAAGCACGTCAAAGCAAGTAGCATTGACTAAGCCCAGTTCGCTCTGGAACAAGGTGGCCATCGCAGGCTCAAGCCACCCCCGTCCGACTCCGGTGTAAATCAGCAGATCTATTTCCTCAGGACGCATATCGGCAGACTCGAGCGCGTCTTTCCCGGCACGGATGCTGAGATCAATTGCCTTCTCGCCTTTGTCTCTGACATAGCGAGTCTTGGTGCCTGACTTAACAAACCCCTGACGAATAAGGGTTTCGATTAGTTTGAGTTTTAAACGCGGGATATGCTTCCGACTACGCTCTAGGACTTCCTCAATCAGACTTTCGTTTGTGACTTCCTTGCTAGGAAGCGCAGCCTTGATACTGGCAATTCTCATTTTCTACAGTAAAGCTCCTTTGACACCCGAGCGTACTTTTAACCGACGACCCAGCTTATACTAGGATAGATAGATCCCACAAATCCTGATCGTTTTTTCTTCAAACTCCCCGAGCTTTCACAGGAAATTTCCCCGTAAAAAATCGGACTCATATGCAAAAAGCTGCTTTGAAATAGTAATCCTCTAGCGCAAGCCTTGCAGACAATAACCGCGCTATCTAGGCGGTTTTAACGCTTGCAGAGGATTCAACGTTAGCTCCTGGCTGTGGTCACGCTCAGGAGCCCTCTCGCACACGTTCAAAGCCAGCGAGGATATCTTTCTTTGCTACTCCATCAAGCACAAAGGCTTCACCAATTCGATCAAGCAGCACCAGACGAATAGAATCGTCTTGCACTTTTTTATCAAGCTTCATCGCTTCATACAATTCCGCTGCGGGAGGTAGTTCAGCCTTCGTTGGTAAGCCAATGCGCTCAAAGAGTTTTTCAACTTTTTCTAGTTGTTCCACTGAAAAACGCTGGAGCCGACAAGAGACCTCCGCGGCAGCGAGAATGCCAAGAGCGACCGCTTCACCATGTTGGATTGCGTAGTTACTGGTCTTTTCAATCGCGTGCCCGAAGGTATGGCCTAGATTTAGTAGCGCTCTCCTGCCCTGCTCCTTCTCATCTTCGACCACAATATCGGCCTTAATCTTGACGTTTCTGGCGATGAGCTCAACCAGTGTGCTCGTATCCAAACTGAGAATCGAGGCTAGATTTTCGCTCGTCCAGCTAAACAATTCTTCATCGGCAAGCAAGCCATGCTTTACACACTCCGCAAGACCGCAGCGTAGTTCTCGTTCGGGCAGTGACTGCAACACAAGTGGATCAATTAACACCACCCGCGGCTGATAGAACGCTCCGATGAGATTTTTACCTTGGGGAACATTGACTCCGACTTTTCCGCCCACACTTGCATCAACCATCGCCAGTAAGCTTGTCGGCACTTGGACAAAGGGGACTCCACGTAAATACGTTGCTGCGACAAAGCCTGCGGTATCACCCACGACACCGCCACCGAGACCTATCACAGGACTGCGACGATCTAATCGCGAGGAAAGAAGCGCTTGGTAACAGTTTGAAACCGTTTCTAGGGATTTACGCCCTTCACCACCGGGAAACTGAAACTGCTGAACCGTAAAAGCACCTTGGCTCAGACTCGCCGCTACCTTCTCTGCATATAAGGCACCCACTCCCTCATCTGTAATCAGCGCGCATTTTTTCGCCGGAGCGAGCGCACGTACTTTTTCACCAAGCTCAGCAAGCACGCCTGGCTCGATACAAACGTCATACTGATGATGAGGAAGCGCTACTTCTACAATTGCCATAAACGTTATTACCGCTTTTTATCCAAATAGAGAGAACCGACATCAAGAAACCTTCCCTTTTCACGTTCTTGCACACTGAGATCGAGGATAGTTTCCGAGTCATACGCAGGGTGAGAAAGGCGCATTTCGAGGGGAACGTCAGCCAAGGTCTCGTCAAAAAGGAAGAGAATCCAATTCCACTGGCCATCAGACTTCACCGAGAAAGAACCATCCCGGTTCGTAACCGATTTTTGCTCTTCGCGAGTTTCGGGAAATTCTACATCGACTGAGACCTGCTTTATCGGACGAAGCGTCACATTATCAAACACCCGCCCACGCACCTCATAACTTGAGGTAGTATGCGGCCAGATAACACAGGCATTTAAGGGTAAGAGGAGACAAAGCAGCAGAGCGCTACGCATAAATACCTTGGACAATTTAGCCTTGATCGCGCGATCGCGACGAAAAAGTCTTCGAAGTTCCCTAGCCGAAATGAGCTCACGCACTGCTGTCATAATACGGTATCTAAATTTGCGCTCCTGT
>CAYGNZ010000392.1:0-1323 GCA_964351345.1 uncultured Bdellovibrionales bacterium
GTGCGTCCCCATCGTCTAGCCTGGTCCAGGACACCGCCCTTTCACGGCGGCGACGGGGGTTCAAATCCCCCTGGGGACGCCATTTTTCGATTTAAACTTGCGATGGGATTTGAACCCTGCCCCCCGGCTTCGGCGGGCTTCGCGCGGTGAAATCACTGCAAATCCTTGTGACCAAGCGGTCACAATTCTCCTGACGACACCATTTCCTAGCTCTTCTCGCTTCTTTAGCTTTAAAGGGGGCGGATGAGGAGTGATCCAAATCCAATCGTGCGTCGCGATGCCGCACACCCCCGGCGTATCAACTTCGTACACGATTAATGAAGAAGATGACTACCGCCATGCACGCACGAATAAATTCGCGCGCGCAAATAAACAAAACACTACGGCCGTATGAGAATGGCAGTGCGCAAAGAAATCCAAGCACGCAGCAAAGCAGCGACGCTGGATCGATGAGCAATCGATCAGTTCCCTCCCAGTAGTCGACTATCTTCGCGAGAAGACCAAGAATACCAACGAAAAAGAAGAACAAACTGCCGTGCACCCACTCTTCGATTAGCGAGGGTCCTTCGTCGTCAGTCGCAACAGGAAAAACATCAGAGTCCGAAATCGATACTTGCGTCGGACTGTGCACCTCCTCAGCTTGTTTCTCAGCAACAGCGATATCCACTTCGACTGCGCTGAATACATCAACATCTGCAACCACCGCTTCATCAACAAGACTCATAACAAACTCCGTTATTATTGAGCCAAGGACAAGGAGAACCCTCTCATACCGTATGAGAAACCTTTCGGATCACTCCAATATCCACACAGGAAAGCGTCCACACGAGAAATTCGTGAGCACTCAAGCACAGAAAAAGGAGTAAAAAATGTAAAGATGACTTCTTCAGAAGTGTGACGAAGAAGGAAGGCCAACTCACCAAAGAGCATGCACAAGGCATCAAAGCCAACGAAGAATGAGCACTTGCTACGCCTATTCCACCAATCCGTCAAGCAAATGCTAACAAAAGGTTCGCTAACAAAAGGTTCCAGGTTGTATCCACTCCCCCCTCCATATCAAGTCCTTCTGACCAATTTTTAGTCAAATGAACTCAACGTTTAATTGAAATACTTACCGCAAAGGTATCTGCGAGCAGGGGGAGATAAACTCACACTTTGGAAAGCTTAGATTTGGTGAAATATTAAAACCGAGAAAACCAAAATTCGCGAAACCACCGTCAAGGAGGGGGGGCAGCCAGAATTCGATCCGGTATGTAGTGGGTTGGGGGTTTAAAGCAATAGTCGGGGAAATCTGCCTCGATTTCGCCTTTTCGATATTTTAGG
>CAYGNZ010000392.1:1333-3802 GCA_964351345.1 uncultured Bdellovibrionales bacterium
GGACGCAAAGAGATAGGCGATGCGTTTCGCTTTGATTTCCTTTCGCGCAGATTTGAGAGCTTCAATACTTTTGGTGTAGCAGACCGGTCGAGGAGAATTACTCACTTCCTGGGGAATTATTCCTTCTCTCGCCTGGTTTAGTACATTCTTGCGACCCAGGTATCCTTTTCCAGCCGCTCGTCGTTCCTCGTGTATCTTCTTTGTTCTTGCATTCAGCAACTTGCGTAGTTCCGCTGTCCGTTGCTCACTGGATAGTTTACTTAGCACGGGAACTGGAGCGAGCTTAAGTTCATAGGTATCTTCAAAATCGCTTCGTCTTACGGTCTCTCCTTTAAGGAACGAAGCGCGAACTGCTTTGTTAAATTGTGCGTAGTTGAAGAAACGAAATGTACGTTGCTTTTCGTTAAGAACTTGATGAAAGCAATGAATTCCAGGCCAGGTCCCAGGTTGCTCAACTAGGCCGTGCTTCGTCGCATTCGTTGCGACATACAGTAGTCCCTCCAGGGCATCGTAAGGCTCTATGGCAACTTGGTCATCATAACGACGACCCCAGAGTGTGCCCTTTCGCTGAAGAATACGGTTCACTCGGTGGGCAATTTCTCGATTCAAGTCAGCTGCAAACAATGGGAGCACCCCCTCCTTTGCCTTTACGAGTAAGTGGTAGTGATTGCTAAGAAATGAATATGCGTAAAGTTCTACTTTGTGAATTTTTGAGTACTTCGCGAGCACACCACCCGTAATTGCATTTAGTTCGGGATGCGGTACGAGCAGGAGTTCCGCATTCCTAGTGCGGGTTGTAATGAGATGCACCTTACGCGGATCTGTGTCTCTCAATGGTCTAGTCATGTATCTCTAATCGAAGAACGGAGGAAACGGTTGCGTGGATTTTGAAAAAACATCCTGGAACCTGTTTGTTTTGGGGTGGTGTGGCTGGGCTTGATTTCTTTATCAAATTAGGGGAGATTTTTGGGGTTTGAAGGATTTTTCGATGTGGGCGGCGCTTCCATGGGAGGAAGCGCTGGGTCTCATCAACGGTTCTCGAAGTATGGAGGGCTTTCGGATGAAGCCAAACGAAAGAGAGCGAGTACTGCTTGTATTGGGAGGTGTTGCTGGGGAAAGAACCTGTTTCTCTGATGGTGAAGAAATCGAGCTCTGGGAACGTGACGAACGAAGTAGATTTAAGGTCACCATCCACGTTACCGAGCACGGAGTGAAGTTTGTCTTTGCAGATGGTCGGGTAATAAATTTTCCGGATCTGCGTCCGCGGGCTGGTCAAACGACGATTTGTGTCAACGATGGCCAACGGACGAACTCGGGAGACTCGGACGGACTTCAGCGCTACCCCGCTGAGTTTGTCGTCACCGACCAAGGACTGGGCATCCTTATTCCGGGTCGTGGTACCTGGTGGTGTCCAGACCTCCGGCCACGACGAAATGCTGCTCAACTGACGGCCGAAGACTCTCTTCCTCTTCCTGTTTTCGCTGGCGCTTGCGGCGACTGCGCTCTGTCTGCGGTCTGCTCTTGACAGCACGCACGGTTGAAAACCTGATCGAGACGCTTATCTCCCCTTGAGGGATAAGCGTCTTTTATTTTCTCTTCACTACCTCTACCACTCAAACAATGTGGAGAGGGTTATCGCCTCGCCCGTGCTTTGTTTGAGCATTCGTGGTTAGCTACGAGTAAGAAACAGCAACGTAATCGGACTAAACCTGATGATTATTTTTTCCTTCTCTGTTTTCCTTCTGATCTTTGTCGCTATCGGAATTGCCTCGGTGCGCTCGCATCAACCGAGCACAGAAGATTACTTACTGGCCAGTCGCAACGTAAAACCCTGGCTTGTCGGCCTGTCGTTTTTCGCCACCGAAAATAGCGCATTCATGTTTGTTGGCTACATGGGCATGGTCTATAGCACCGGCCTGAGCTCAATTTGGTTTGTGATTGGTTGGTATGTTGGTGAAGTGATGATCCTCTGGTATACCGCGCCGAGGATTCGAGCGGTCTGTGAGAGTCAGCAAAGTCTGACGTATAGTGAGTTGCTAAGCTGTTGGGGCGGGACACAACACTCTACAATTAAACGCCTCTCTGCTTTTTTGATTCTGATCTTTCTCAGCGTCTACGCCGCCGCTCAACTAACCGCCGGGAGTAAAGCACTGAACGTTCTCCTTGGTGCTGAATACAACCTCGGTGCCTGGATCGGATTTTTTATCGTTATCGCCTACTGCTTTGCGGGCGGAATTCGTGCAAGTATTTGGACCGATGCCGCACAGACTTTGGTAATGTTTCTTTCGTTGCTCGTACTCGCCTGCGCGGGCTTGTCTCACCTGGGTGGTCCTAGTGAATTGTTACGGCAACTAGAACAAGTAGATCCTCAATTAGTCTCGCTAATGCCGAGTGACCTTAAGCTTGGTTTTCTCGCCTACTTTCTTGGCTGGCTCTTTGCGGGGATGGGAGTAATCGGGCAATCGCATG
>CAYGNZ010000393.1:0-3797 GCA_964351345.1 uncultured Bdellovibrionales bacterium
ACTGCTCCTCGAACAGGTGTTAAAAAGCCGTACTTTATAATGGGAGCAGTATAAAGTTCAGACCTTCGCCGAAACTAAAAAGAGCCCAAAACTTGCTCAGTCCCCTGAGAATTGATTCCGAATCCGCTTTATCCACTAAATCAGCGCTTGAATAGATTGTTCGAGGAGTCTACATATAGAGCTAGTGTCGTCCTTCTCATTATGGAATTAACACTCTCCCCAGGTCGATTCGAGGGCTATGAACATTGCATTTTACGCCGGCAATTGTATTCCCATACATCAACAGAGCCTTGAGGAGCGTCCACTAGGTGGCACGGAAACGGCACTTATTCGTTTGGCCGAAGTACTACATCAGCGCGCACACCAAGTAACTGTGTTTACTTCGATGAAGAACCCTCCACCTGGCACAAACGACGGTCCGCGCTACATACAATCATCCGAGGTAAAAAATCATCCGCCGTTTGATGTGTTCGTGCTGATCCAGGATTGGACCCCTGCATTTCTTGGCGCCCCGGGGAAGCGTTTCTTTTTCTGGACGGGGGATGGTTGGGATCAATATGCCAATTACGGTATTGGCGATGCTCGGGTGCCAAAGCGCATTGAAAAGCTGCTCGCGGTGAGTCAGTGGCATGCAGACACACTTTGTGAGCGAAGTGGTTATCCAAGAGAGCAGACGCATGTCATTGGCAACGGTGTGCATCTTCCGTTTTTTGAAGGTTCAGAGAAGCGCAACGCAAATCGCCTGATTTATACCGCGGCCCCTTACCGAGGCTTGGCCTTAGTACCAAAAATATTTAGCACACTGAAATCAAGGCACCCCGATGTGGAACTTGATGTGTTTGCCGGAATGAATATTTATGACCGGGAGTCTGAATATCAAGGTCGATATGTAGAAGAGTATAAGCGAATACGAGCCGCGCTCGAGTCTCTCCCTGACGTTCGAATCCATGGCAATGTTCCTCAGGCGCAATTAGCGCGCGAGTTGATGAAGTCCGCAGTCTTTATCTATCCTAATATTATCTTCGAAACATGCTGTATCACTGCAATCGAAGCCCAAGCGGCAGGTTGCCCGGTGGTAGCATCTGCCACCTCCGCCTTACCCGAAACCGTTGGAGAGGCAGGATTTTTGATTGATGGTATGCCCGGGTCCGCTGAGTACTTAGAGAGTTTCACTGAGGCAGTAAGTCGACTACTTACTGACAATGACCTACGTTCCGAACTTTCTCACCGCGCCCTAATCGCCGCAGAAACGAAATATTCTTGGGATCACGTTGCTGATAGATTCGAGAACTTACTCTAGAGAGGCGAGTCTAAATACATACGTTGTTCGAGACGACTAGCTATGAGGTGGGAGCGGTGGCGACGGCAAGTTTTTTAAAGCCGCTCTTGGTGGCAACATCCATCACTTGTACCACCAAGCCGTGGGTGACGACTTTATCCGCTCGCAAAATCAGTGTTCTCTCTTTTTCTGGCTCCGCATTCAGTAGATTTTGTAGGGATTCAAGCGTAACCACTTTTTCACCTAAATAGATTGAATCGTCTGAACGTATACTAATTTCGAGCTTTTCGAGTTTCTGTGTAGAGGCCTTCGTGTCAGCGGCCGGAAGATCTACTTTAATACCGCTTGATTCCACGAAGGTGGTGCTGACCATAAAAAATATCAGCAAGAGAAAAACAATATCGATCAAGGGCGTGAGGTTGATATCGAGTCCTTCTTCTTCAAAAAGTGTGTCGCTTGAAAAATTCATTAGCTGGCACTTGAGAGATTTTTTGATGCGGTGCTATCCGGGTTCCGTGCGTTGCTATCACGTTGAGCGGTCACGTTATCGAGCAATTCGACGGCCAAGCTTTCGATATCAACGATAAGCTTTTTCGCTTTCTGTAAAAAATAACGATAAAAAACAAGAGTTGGAATTGCGATGGATAAACCAGCAGCAGTGGTGATTAAGGCCTCTGATATCCCACCCGCCAGAGCACTGGCGTTACCCACACCTTGATCCTGAATGACAGTAAATGTTTCGATCATTCCGAATACGGTCCCGAGTAATCCGAGCAAGGGACTAATGGCGGCAATAGTTCCTAAGACGTTAAGGTAGCGCTGTAATTCCAGTACCTCACGCTTCCCCTGAACTTGCACGGCTTCAATTGCTTCAATTCGTTCGCGACCGGCATTACGCAACACGGAAAGAATTATCCTCGCGAGAGGAGATTTGTCTGCTCGACAGATTCCGCGTAACTCATCGTATTTCCCTTCTCGCATAAGCCGTCGAGTTTCTTGTTCGAGCGATGGAGGAATTACCCTGGCGCGGCTTGGTCCCCAGAGAAGTCGCTCAACCACGATTGCAAAGGCAATCAAAGAGCAGAGCGCAAGCGGGATGCTGAGGTAGCCACCCTGCTCGAATAAGCTGAGTAAAGAATGTTGGTTTGCTGTAACGCCGTCCATGAAGGTTTAGAATCGTAACTGTCAGTGATATCGAGAAGACAAACATAGGCATCTCGGGCTACCTATGGAATGCCATCTTTCTAGAAATACAACAACTTGGGAAGATAGCTAAGAGAAAGCACGTGGAACGGCTCCCCAGGGGGAGTGCCATTTCCCTAGCTGAATCCGCTATATCGTGTCGCCTTTCTTGTGATGAGTATACTCAAGCGAATTGAGAGCTTGGCTTTGTGAACGGGAGATAGTAACTAGGCCCAAGCACTCGCTGTTGAGCGCGTCGTTACCTAGAGCCTGATTGGAAGATATTTCGTGAAAGCCATTCGATCCTGGATTTCAGCATTTTTTGTCAAAAATGCGCTCATCTTTCTACTCTCCGGCCTTGCTCTTGCAGGGGCATCTCTCGTGCCCGAAACGGCGCTGAGTTTAGTTTTTGCCATCCTCACAGCATTTTTGTTTGCGCTTGGCCTGGACCGTTCTCCCACTCCTTTGCGCCACGCCCTTCTGGCTGGTGTGGTATTTACGGCGGTGGCGTTTTACTGGCTACCTGCAACGCTAAGCTTGTTTGGCGGATTCCCTGCGGTAATTTCGTATGCACTGTTTTCTCTTTTTTGTTTTAGCTCTGCACTGCAGTTCGTGCTTGCTGCTTTTGTTTGGAAACAAGTCCGCGGTAGCTTTTTGGAAGCACTTGGCGTCGCCTTGCCTCTCTGTTGGCTCTTTGCCGAACTTGTATTCCCGAGACTGTTCCCTTGGGCGATAGGTCATGCCTTAGTTGCTTGGCCAAATTTTGCTGCACTAGGTTCCTATGTAGGTGTCCCGCTCTGTAGCGTGCTGATTTTTTGGTGGGGAAGTTTTCTTTACCGAACTATCTTCATCGCTCAGAAGACTCAGCGCGCCACATCTCTCCTCTTACTGTTTGCAATCTCAACTCTGCTTTTTGCGATTGGAACGCAGAAAATGAGTGCGCTTGAGCTCAAAATGCAGTCCGCACCGAAGCTCAAAGTTGCACTTATCCAAGGCAATCTTGATGTGCTCGACAAGGGGAATGTGCGATTACTGAATGCCAATATTAAGCGCTATCAATCGCTTACTGAGGAGGCGATCAGGAAAGGAGCAGAGTTAATACTCTGGCCCGAGTCGGTCTCGAATTACTGGACACCGGGGCATCTCCCCTCCTTGCGTCAAACAAAGTACGATCCCTTTCCCCCAGGAGGCGCGTCAATGCTCTACGGGGGGCTTTCGTTCCGTGAGCGAGATCGAGACGAGTACCTCGAGCTTCTTGCCGAAAATCCATCACTTGACACTCCAAGATGGCGAGAGCAGTTGCAGTTTCATCGATTTAATTCCGTGTTTGCCATCG
>CAYGNZ010000394.1:0-3781 GCA_964351345.1 uncultured Bdellovibrionales bacterium
GGTCGAGGCCAGTTTCAACGCGAACGCACAATCTCCAGTTGGTGCGATGGGCTTAATGCAACTGATGCCGAACACTGCCAAAGCGATGGGAGTAGAGAACCCTTGGGACCCTTACCAAAATGTCATCGGTGGAACGCTCTACTTGCGCAGATTGCTTCGTCGCTATGATGGCGAGCATCGTCTCGCTATTGCTGCCTACAACGCAGGTCCGACCGCGGTATCGAGGTATGGAGGGATTCCGCCGTATCGCGAAACGAGAAATTATGTGCGCCGAGTCATGGCAGTCTACAAGAACGAAAAATCTAAACGCTACACACCGGTCCAAGTAGGGCTTTCTCGTTCCGTTTCCTCGTAATCTCGAAGGAGTCTAATTCTGGCAGCCGCTTGCTAAAGGATCTCTACAGGCTGCAGCAAGTGAGCGTTCAATGTAATTTTTCTTTCCATCTTCTTTTGTCCGCCACCAGTATCCACCGCGTTCAGTGTCTGCTCCAGCACGCTTCAGTAGCTGCATCATATGCTGGTTGTTATACAAGCGCGCCCAGAGATAGGGAGTGAAGCCATTCTCTGAGGTGGAATCTACCTCAACACCCTGGCGTAGAAGAAGCCGAACAATGGGGCTGCAGTCGCGTTTTACGGCCCAAGCGAGGGCAGAATCTCCGCGTTGATCGTGCTGATTTACGTCTAATCCATCGCTGAGCAAGGCTTTTGCCTGGTCCACATCACAGCGAATGCTGGCATCAATCAAGGCCGGGGTAATGCTAATGTAGCCTTGAACTAACTCACCGTTTGATTGAATTACATACAGTTTGTCCCGCTCAGTGAATGCTGCGGGAGGTAGATCTGCAAGCTTCTGAAAATTAAGTTCCTCTTTGGATAGCAAGGTGGATTCGTCAATTGGCAGACTTGCTTGATCTGCTTTGGTCTCAGAGGAAACGTTGGACTTGGTCGTGACATCCTTGCTGCTCTCAGCAGTGCCATTTTCTGAGATTTGTCGCTGGACTCGTGCCAGCTCAACATCGAGCAAGTCAATTTGCTGGGAGAGTAATTGGTTTTGTCGCTGGAGCCCCGCGAGAGCTTGCTCGTATTTTTCAAGCGGTGCCGCTGGACTTGAGACGGTTCTGGCTTCGATATTCCGATTGAGAAAAGCGAAGGCCCCGACAAGCAACAACACCACGCAGACCAATACAAGAATGAGCGCATTTACGTCAGACCCATGAGTTGGCGGATTGGCCACGGGGATAGGGTGGGGACGAGGATTCACCGTGCTCTTTGCTGTGCTGGAAACGCTTCGGCGAGCTTGAATGACTGAGTCTTGAATGAGAAAGCCGTATGCCTCCTCTACGGCACGCAGTTCATCGCTTGCTTGGTCGGTTTGCTCTGCAAGATGATGTTCAAGTAAGCGGGCGTAGGCCGACTGCACCTCTTCCCAGGTGGCGTTGGGTCCAAGTCCGAGGGTGTCGAGATAGGATTCTCGAGTCATGAGGTGGCCTTCCAATAAAACCGGGTGCTTACGGCATGTAGCTAATCCTCTCTCTGTTATCGACAGTATTTGACAATATTTTGAGCAGATTGCGGCAGAAAGGCTGAGATTGCGCCAAATCGGGGCAGAAACATCAAGTAGTGTAAGGGTTTCGTCGATAGACCAAGAAGAAGTTCAATGATTTTAGGCACAGGCTAGAACAATGCTAAGCGTTCTCTATGCAATTTGGTTGCTCCTCCCCCTCGGGCTGTTCCTGCTCGGAGTTTGGGCTTTTCTCAAGCCATATTTGGGAGTACGAGGGCGTGAGGCCGTGATGCCTTACTTCACACAAAGCTTCTTCTGCGCATTCGCCTTAGCGATTGCAATCGCCATCGATTCTTCAGAGTGGTTTGTCAATATAATTGAGAGCTACAGCTTTGACTGGTTTAATCTCTCAATCGCCCGCTGGTTGCTCTATCCAGCCGTGCTTGCCGGTTTGGCATATATCCAACGCTACTGGAAAAAAGAAGACAAACAACGAGTCACACCAAAGCGGTTCATTTTCAACTAAGGTGCGGCTTCGCCCAGACTTTCGGAATCAAGCTACTCGCCAGGTCGGGGAGCGTATTGCGAAAGAATATCCTCTCGCTCTGTCTCATCGCCCGCGATTAAAGGCTGACTTTGCAGGTGAATATCCCGCTGCAGTTTAATCAGCGCATCAAGAATTGTTTCCGGGCGCGGGGGGCAACCGGGAATATACATGTCCACGGGTACAATCTTATCCACTCCGGCAACAGTGGAGTAATTATCGTAAAAGCCACCGGTTGATGCGCAGGCACCAAAAGCGATTACCCACTTGGGGTCAGTCATTTGTTCATACACTCGGCGTAGCACCGGCGCCTGCTTGTGAGTGATAGTTCCTACGACCCAGAGCAGGTCTGCTTGCCTTGGGGTAAATCTAGGTAGGGCTGCTCCGAAGCGGTCTGTATCGTAATGCGAACAACTCACGGCCATAAACTCCATGCCGCAGCAAGCGGTCACGAATGGATAGGGGAATAGTGAATACTTTCTGCACCAGCCGATGGCGGCATCCAGCTTCGTCGTAAAATAGCTCTGCTCAGGCTGCATCATGTGCTCTACCACGGAGAAAAATGAACTAATAACTGCTCAGCGTCGATAAAAAGCCAAGCTGTATCAAAAAATCTTGAACTCATATTCTCCCCTGGCAGCGCTTTCTTGTCAATATGCCTAAGTTTTTGAGAACAATATAAAAAACAATGATACTGCTCAGTCGAGGGAAAGAATGGCGGATGCTTTTTCCTTGATTTTCACCACTAATAAATGCTGCTCATCGGTACGTATGTCTCGGGCTCACTACAACTTTTTTCTCCTCCTCCCTGCGCTGGTATTGCTGTGCATACTGCTGACCCTTGATACTTCGAGCACACTTCATACCTTTGAGGGACTCGAGACCCAGGCAGAGGTATGGCGGGAGGGAAGTCAGCTAAGGGTGTTTATCGCACTTCAGCTCTTGTTCCTGATGTTGTTCTGCTGGGCGCTGAGTTATCTCAGTTTATGGTTTCGGGCTCGGTATGCAGCTTGGGCTTGGATTGCGGCGAGCAGCATGCAAGCGCTGTATTTCATCCTCGATCCTCGTTCTGAAGAAGGGGATCTCTCTCTGCTGCTTTTCGGGCTGCTGCTTTTTCTTAGCGGCGCCCTCCTTGCCTACCTCTTGCTTACTCGGTCAATCGAGAAGCCAAGAGCGTTGTTGCTCAAAACTTTTTTCGCGTTGCTAGGATTCTTTCCCGCATTGTTTCTTGCGAGGTTCCTGACCCAAGGTGCTGAGCCGTTTGATTTCTCCCTTGGTGTAAAAGCTCTTGTTCCTCTTTATCTCTATTTTGCCGGCCAACTTGCCGTACTCGCGTTTTTTGTCCGGCTTTCGCCTCGTGAACAACAGGAGGCATCGGCTGAGCCCCACGTTCGCTCCTTGTATCCGCGAGTTTCGCTTTTAGTCGCGTCACTTCTCTATACTCTGATTTGCGTGGGACTGATCGCAAAAGCCGATGTAGACAAAAGCTACTACGGGCTGCTTGCACCCGTCGTTCCGCCAATTATGACCGCCTACGCGCCGTATTCTTGGTTTCAGGCGCAGAATACAGAAGTTTTTTCCAGTATTCTTGAGGATAAAAACGAAAGTGGTTTAGAGGTTTCTCGAGCGAAGATCTACTTAGGGATTTTCTTTCAGTACGTCACACTCTGTACGCTTGTCCTCTTGTATCGAGAACTGCGTGCGCACAGTACATTGAAACTGCTTGCAGCTCA
>CAYGNZ010000395.1:0-432 GCA_964351345.1 uncultured Bdellovibrionales bacterium
CGTGAGGATATACCTTTGTTGATATCGCACTTCTTGGAGAAACATGCCGAGAAAAGGGGTGGCACACCAAAGGAGCTCTCCGATAAAGCCCTCGCCTTGCTCGTTGGCTCTTCCTGGCGTGGAAATATTCGTGAGTTGGAAAACGAAATCGAGCGGATGTTGATTCTCGGGATCGACGATGAAGTTTTGGATGTGTCCTTGCTGTCGCCGAGAATTGCGGCAAGTGCAGAAAGCGTAGAGAGCGATGCAGAGAAGGGAAGTAACGACTTGGGCGACCTGAAATCAGCAATCGAAAGTCTTGAGCGAAAAATGATTGGAGATGCCCTAGAGCAGACTCAGGGGAATAAGACAACCGCGGCGAAGCAATTAGGAATTAGTCGGAGCAATCTGATCTCCAAAGTCAAGCAGTATGGACTTGAAGAGTAGGCGCTG
>CAYGNZ010000395.1:442-3776 GCA_964351345.1 uncultured Bdellovibrionales bacterium
CGCTGAGAGGAGTTCAGCCTTCAGCAGTACTCAGGTGCGCCTTACGGCTGACCTAGTATTGCAACTGGCTCCGGTAACTTTCCAAGTGGCGTTCCGCCAAATGTAATCGGCAAAGGATTTAAGGCCGCAGCACTTTCAAAAAGCCACTCGCCATTAACCAATCGGAGTCGCAACTCTTCAGAGTGAATCGAGGGACCGTTTACTCGTTCGATGTTTGCGATTGCCACCGTATCGCTCTCCATCTTGAGGGAGCCAACTTGGTAGCTGGTTTCACGTAGGGCAGTCTTAAATTGCTGTTGTTGACGTAGCAATTCCTTTTCTACTTTGGTGATTAGATCAAGCGCTTGGCTTTTCTTATTCGGGGCTGCGGTTCTCGCGTCTTCTTTTAAACCTGAGAGCACGTCGGAGCCATTCGCTTCTGCTCGAGCGGCATAGAAGTTGCGCAATTCGCTTACGCTCGTGAAGCCTCTGGCCTTTCGTTCCTCTGAGCTCATCTGTTCAAAGCGCCACTTCCAGTCGATATGGGCTACCAGTGGAGTTAAATCTCCTTTTGCTTTCAGTTCGCGAACGGCGGATGCAATCGAATCTTCTGGAGAGCTTGCGAAAGCCAAGGAGGAGAGAAGTTCAATCGAGATCAGTGACAGAACCAGTGTGTAGCATAGTCGAGTAATCATTAGCTCACATTTCTTCCAATGATGATATTAAAGCTCGTAGTTACGTACGAACAGTTCTTGACGTAGATAAATAAATGCCGGAGTCATCGGTGGTAGTTGCTCTGCGTCATTGAAGCGCTCATCAAACGACCAGACCCGATTGGGCGCACTGTAGTAGGTAAATGGCCCCCATGAGGAGGCGGAATGTAGCGGTGCGCCAAGGCTCACGATAGAGCCGACATAGGTGAAATCAGGAATCGAAGAGGAGCCTACTCGGAACCACTCGTTGAAACGAAATACGTTAATTGCACCTCCACCATTTGTATCCGCTCCGTGATCTTGACCGGGAGGGCCATTACTATCTCCAGTTCGTTTAATTCCGCTTACCACCGCCGCATACACCGTGGTCGCAGAGCCGTCTCGATTGTAGCGATCCGCCTCATAGGTGTCAGTTGAATCATCCCAGTCGTTCGAGAGCAAATAGAGTGTATCTGCCATAAGCGCAGCGGGTTCCCAACCGACAGAGTTGTAGTCACCCCAAATGACCAGATTCTGATCCGTGACCACCGTTAACCCTCTGACTGTCGCAGCCCCGCCAATGCTTGATTGTAGTCGATCGCCATTGCGAATTCGCACCGAGTAATTGTTGTGATTTGCTGCCGAGTCGGGTCCATCAATCGCGAAATGAAATACGAGACCCTGTTCAGTTTCATCACTGAGGAGTTTTCCATCCATAATTTCTGGGTTTCGTTGGATACAGTTCAGTAGAGCTTGAAGGTCCACCTCAAGCGTTCGCTCTAAGTTACTTGTCGAGGAATCATATTGATACTCACGATAGAGGCGAAGCTGATTGCCCGCCGTGCCCGAGCCCTGCGTGCCAACGGAGAGGCCAGAAGCGCCTGCGGTTTGCACCGTTCCAGGGCAATCGGAATCATCGTCAAGAGCATTCGTTGCTGCCACAACGTTGTTTCCCTCAGTGTCTACCACCTCAACACCGGTCGAAGAGTTTGTGGTGTCTGGCTGCCCACTGGCATCGAGACGCAACACAATGCGTGTGTCAGCTCGTTGCCAATACTCACCGTCGGAAAATGATGCCATATTCTCTGGAGAAGGCACTGAGACTTCATCAACGTCTAAAATGATATTGTCATTCCAATCATCCACATCCGTTATCTCTGTGCGATTTCCCGAGCAGGCAGGAAGGGTGACGTAATTTGTCGGATCTTGAACACGGGCGGTTCCCGTGTAACCGGTGCAGGTAGCTTGAGATTTTTGTCCTCGGTAGAAAGTACCGGCAACGGTAACTTGTCCGGTGTAGTTTGTAGTTCCGCCGTCTTGTGGAGCAAGATAAAGATCACCGTTGGTATGAACAGGTCCGTCAACAGTCATCGTAGCACCGTTGAAGAACTCTAAGTCGTCCTGGAAGAAAATCGCGAATTGAAATAAGGGCACGACCCGACTTTTGAACGTGAGGTCAAGAATTGCTTCGTTACTTCCCTGATTATTCCTGCCTACCGAAGTAACCGTATACCGATACTCTTGAGCGTTGAGCCCTGCGAAAGCCTCCCCCGGTGGAATAATGGTATACTCTGGATTGCTTGGGTCTTCCTCAATATACGTCGTAGCGCTGTGGGAGTTCCCGAAGTTGTAATCGCGGCAAACATAGTCACCACTCCCGGTGCTGCCTGCATCGCAATCTGCGACACTTGTCGGTGAGGTTCCTTCTGGAAAGGCGAAATCTAAAAATACGCTACGTATCTCCTCTGCGCGCAAATTTAAGCCCGCCTCTGCCGCGTTGAAACCACTTGCACTATCACGGGTAGTTTTCACGAGTGCAAGTTCGGTTCTTGTGAGCACCGTATAAGCTGCAAACAGACTCGCCATGACCGCAATCAAAAAGAGCACGGTGAGTAGCGCAAAACCAGAATTTGAACGAGTAGTCTCAGTATCCACGAGAGCCTCTAATAAGATAAAACGTTTCTAGGAAAATACTCAGCCGTGATTGATGCTGAAAGAGTCCGGTCTTTTCGCTGTTCCTCTCCTTCGAGAGTCACTGAAATTTGCAGAATATCACGCCACGTTGCAGCACTTGCGAAGTTCAACGTGTTAATAGTTGAACCATCCTCAATTGCAATGCTTATCTGCATTTCGGATACCGAGAATGCAACAGTCTGTACTTCGTCAGTCTTTCCATCGATCACCAAGGTGAGTGTGTCCTCGATCTCATCTCTCGCGAAGCGATACTCCTCAATCATATAGACGTAGGAGGTGCTGGCTGCATAGTCATTCTGGAGCTCAGAGACATCCAAGTAATACTCCCCACCGCTTGTGCCACCACCCGTGTAATCAACGAATTCGCCTACACCACTAATTCGGTTAAAGACATAGGCGCGTACTTCTTGGTCTTCACCAGTTGCTCGGTAATTTTCAAAGACCTGATGCACGTTGCCAATGTTGGAAGCTGTGCAATCTGGTGTGCCGACACTTGCTGAGGAGACATCCAGAGTCGTGTCTCCGGTAGAGGCTGCCTGACATAGCGTCAGTACTTCTGAGAAAATTGCGCGACGCAGTGTCAGCACATCAGACTCGGGAGCGGTTCCATCTTCAAGCACGACCGCGGGAAAGCTTGTCTGTAGGTTCTCTCCTGCTTGTCGGACGTTCATTGAAATAATATCCATCGC
>CAYGNZ010000396.1:0-3754 GCA_964351345.1 uncultured Bdellovibrionales bacterium
CATAGCCACCTTGGAGATGCTTTTCTTTGCAGTGTTCTTCAATAAGGTGCCGCACCAGACCGCCTTTAGGATGCCAAAGTATTAAACCTCCACCCACGGTATCCGGTCGTGAACTAAAAAGATCGAGCTCTTTCCCCAGGCGCCGATGATCGCGTTTTTTCGCCTCTTCTAGTTGCCAAAGATGCTGCTCAAGATCTTCTTTGGAAAGAAATGCCGTGCCGTAGATACGCTGCAACATCTTGTTCTCTTCGCTGCCCTTCCAATACGCTCCGGCCATTTCGAGAAGTTTGAAATGATTGATTTGATTGGTGAAGCGAATATGGGGCCCCGCACAAAGATCGGTAAAGTCCCCATCTTTGTAAAAGGAAATGTCCTCTCCACGATCCGCGATGTCTTCAAGCAGCTCAAGTTTGTAGGGCTCATCGAGTTGCTCAATCAGTCATCGCGCGTCCTCCACCGAGAGTTGCATGCGCTCAAAGCGATGATTCTCCTTGATAACCTTTTTCATCTCCTTTGAAATCTTTTCGAGATCATCGGGAGTAAAGGGAGTCTCCACTTCGAAGTCGTAGTAAAAGCCTTCTGCGATTGCAGGACCAATCGCAAGCTTCGCACTTGGGTAGAGTCGCTTTACGGCTTGGGCCAAGACATGCGACATGCTGTGGCGATAGAAAAGACGAGTGGCGGGAGTATCCTCTTTTAGGCGAACGATCTCCACCGAACCGCTCTCGGTGATTGGCGTTTGCATATCCAACAAACGAGCACCGAGCTTGATGCCGATTGCGTCTTTTTTTGCTTCATCCCCGAGCGAATCAAGGAAGCTGAATACATCAGTACCTGCTTCTACCTCAGTCGCTTCTCCACTACCTAATTCCAGCCTAAGCAATCTATCCTCCATTCAATTCGCGCCATCCATAGTTCCCTCCATGCGGGCGCACGGAGAGACTAAGCCATTATCATTCTCGGCAAGGGTATCAATGTTCTTACTATAATGACGCCAGGGAATGAAGGGCTAAGAGCGATTATCAGTAGGATTAAAGCGTTGTTTTGCGGGAATTATGCTTGGCGTAGAGTCGCGCTACTGATTACGTGAAATGAGCGAGCTAACGTCCCATTCATTGCTAGACGCAGTCGCTGAGGCTTCGAGATAGCCCTCGCGAGAATGAGATTTTCTCTGGGAAGATGCTGCGGAATCATTCCGCTTCACGGCGCGAAGCGGAACTACGCTTTTTGCAAAAGAATTCGTTCTAGGTGCCTGTTTATCGACCTCAAACACTCCTGCGCGAACGAGATCTGTGCGAAAGAAGCCATTTACTCGACTTTCCGCATATGCAGGTCCAGTCATCAGAACCAGCAGTCCTACGGCGAGCAACAATCGGGTAAGGGAACGCTGAATAGAGTAGTGTTGTTTTTCCGGCTTCAAATTAGCACCTTTTCGTATCGTTCAGGTAAAGAATCGGGAGATTTCCGACTAAGCTTAGGTGATTTTTTTAAAAGCGTTGCGGAAGAGTAGAACAATTGAGCAAATTTATCAATGAATGTAAGGGTATCCGGCTGAAGATTTGCTCGCTGGGGCAATAAGTTGTGTATTTTCAAGCAATTAAAATTTAAGCTCGAGCAGCACCTCTAAACCATCCTGCTTGAGCTTAAGCCCCTCGGGGTCGGGGTAGTATTTCGGATATTGGCGGTGCAATTCTGTGAAATGAGCGGCGAGCGCGATGGCGAATTCTTTGGCGTCTTTTTCCGTTTTCCAAACAGTCCTCCAGCGCAAGACGTCCTGTCCCTGCTTCGCACTGGGATAATACGACAAGAGATCCCCTCGCCAACCGAGCGCTGCCAAGGTCGCACGGCGAGAGCCATTCGCTGGTCGAAGCAGGGCCCGAATCGAGTATTCGCCGAGGCGGTCACTGTAGCGCGGAGCAGGATCGGCATCCTCTTCCTCCTCAAACGTTTCTGCCTCTTGCACGGCATGCTGCGCACTGCGGGTATAGGCATAGAGAATGGTGGATGTGGTGCGCGGAATTTCTCCGAATATTTTTCTCAATCCCTCTACTCCCTCTGCTTCTAACAGTCGGGCCACATATCGCGCACCACTGTCATAGGGGAAATCGTATTGATACGTGAGCACAAGCGGAAGGCTGCATTCGGTTTTTACACGTTGTCCATTGTCTTTCTTTTTTACCGTTCGGTCTTGTACCTCTCGCGTCAACACAATCGCCTCACCCTCAACCAGAGAAGTAAACGCCAGCGCTTCGTCGCTATTAACGTTACTGCGCTCTCTCATCGCTTGGAGGTCATAGTGTTGATCTTGGAGCGCATGGATCGCCTCATGCACCATCGTTGAATAGCGAGTATCTTTCCAATCAGGGATACATACTTTTTTCTCCAACACACTGTAGAAGGCCAAGACATCTTTCGCCGTAGTTTGCACAATGCAGCGCGCGTAGGGAAAATGCGGCGGAATAAACCCAATCGCTTTCAGCACGGTTTCTTCAATCTCGAGATCTTCACCCTCAGTCGATTGCGAGAAACCTTCTGCCTTGAACTTGTTAATGAACTTCTTTTCGTTGAGTCGCTCACACACCACTTCCTCTTTTTGCGGAAGCTCACTGAGTGCTGCGGCCTCTTTCATCGCGTCACTTAGTTCAGCGCAGGCACCTCGATGCGCAAGAGAACTCATCTCTTGCTCACTTACTTTTAACTTCCACACCCCGACAAAGCGTTGCTGCTCAAGAAGCTCAAGGTGCTGGCGAAGAAATAAGGTCCATACTGCTTTTTCTCGCTCAGTAAGTGCTGCATCGAGCACGTGGTGAGTTCGTCGATTATGAATGGCAAGATGCGTAATGCCCGCCTGCGTAAATCGCTTGGCAAGGTCGGTCGCGGCGTCTGTGACACTAAGGGTGCGACTCTCAGGTGAAGCAAGATAGTGTTGAATTGGTTGCGCTGAAAAATAGGCTCCGCGCACTTCTCGCTCGTAGTAGAAAAATCGGTTACCGGTGAACAAGAGATACACTCGCGCGTCACTCGGCAGTTCCTCGTTGACGTATTGAATCGTTTCGTACTCTGACAAAGCGCTCTCAAGATACTCCTCCTCACTTTGCTCAGTACCGAAGTAGCCCCACACTTTTTGAGCTTCGGCATACCCCGAACAGTACCACACACTATGCGCCAAGAATGCGACAAGCAACGCGTAGTGCCACAGCGCGCGTCCCCTCACCGAGAACCTCTCGCCAAGAGACTCGACGCCCGCAATACTCAAGAGGAGTAAAGGAATCAGCAGGATTAGTTGATAGCGCACTAAGGCATAGAAAAGGAAAAGCGAGACGTACCAATAGCTCAGGACCAATGCTCCGAGGAGATAGCAAAGCGCTTTGTTCTGCTTTTGCGCTCCGTAGCAGGCAAAAAACGCGAGCAACAAAAACGGTGAAAAGACACCCGCGAAGTGTTGGGGATCTCCATCAACGCCAAAAAAGAGCATGCGGAGGGGGATAAGCAAGAACTCAATGACATTCTCACCATACGCTTGCAGTCGATAGTCAAAAGGACTAAGTCCGCTGAAAAACGGAATACCCTCGTTGCCACCAAAAATCGAACCCAAAAAAGGAAACACCGGATTTCCAGTCCAAACGTAGTTCTTTAACGGCCAGGGGGCGTACACTAAAAGCGCAAAAAAGAAGACGGTCGCAGCCTCCCGGCGGACATTCTTAATACCTCGCTTTGTTATCAACGAGTAGATTTCTAACGAGAGGGCAAGAAG
>CAYGNZ010000397.1:0-3746 GCA_964351345.1 uncultured Bdellovibrionales bacterium
GATTCCGGTTCGATAAAGGTGATGATGTAGTAGGGAGTGTCTTTGGTCTCGGGAGGTATGCGAAAATCACTGCGCTCGTCTGTCTTGTTGTTACGCAGAAAGGAATCTACTGAGCTAGCTTTTACACTGTTGATCCAGCCGAGACCATTCATGCCTTTATAGTTTTTGGGCAGGTTCATTGCGTCAACGTAGCGACGCCATTCCTGGTGAGACACATTGTCACTGCCCGCGATATAGCCCTTTGCCCCCAGTAGAGCGTTGCCATAGAGTTTGAGGCGTTCTGATAAGGCTTTCTGACTCTCGCTTACAAGCGCATTGAACTCATTCTGTCGTTGACTAAAATGAGTCTCAGAAGAAAATTTCCAGGCGTAGAAGGTAAGGCCTAAAGGAATAAGAAGTAGTAAGGTGGCAAATATTGGCAGAGAAGTGACTGGCTTCTCTTTCCAGAAGATACTTTTCTCCCCGTGAAAGCAGACTAAGACAAGTGGTGTAAAGAGTAGCACCCCGACGCTGTCACCAGCCCACCACGTAAACCAGTTCTCAAGGAATTGGTTTTCTCCTAAGAGTTCCATCTGTTCAAGTATGCTCACACCAATACTTGGGGCAATCAGGCAAGAAACAGCGCTTACCAGAGTTGCCAACTTTAGGACATCCACCATACCCGAGAGTCGGAGAGGAATCCCAATAAATCGCTTGGCGAGATACCAAGCGCAAAGAGATTGAAGCGTTGAGCCGCAGGCGATCAAAAATGCAACTGTGCAAATTTGAGGAATCTCTTGAGCCGGGGCAGTGAGTATGCCGGAGGTATAGCAATTAACAAGGAACGATCCCAGTAGAACTCCTGGCCAGAGTCGCCAGCCATAGAGTAGCAGCATGCCGACAGCAATTCCGGCGGGTGGCCAGACGATAGTCGCGTATCCAGGAGGAACGGCGAGCAGTAAGCCGAGCTTTCCGGTGAGGCAGTAAAGCGCAGCGAGGAGCAGTATTTTGCCGAGCCCTGCTTCTTGCGACGCTACTGTATCTACTTTGTCTTTGTCCATACTAGAGATATTTTCTCACTATTAACTGAGGAGTCTCGGCAAATGCGCCTGACACTTTGTCATGATCGTTGCCAAACTTATTGCGCCAATATTCATAGGCGACCCCCAGTTCCCAACCTTTCGCACGAGAGGTAAATGAGTCTAATTTGAGCATCAACTCCGAGCGACTCAGCAGTTCTCCAACCGTACTGTTACCAAAACCATCCTTACCTTTCGGGGCGACATACACGAGAAATCCAGAAAAGAGCCAAGAGCTCGGGCCTACCATGAAAGGGAGCCCCCAGGCAGCTTCAATCTCGGCGGCAGGATCGTAGCTAAGTGATTTTTTCACAATTCCGTTGTGGTTCCACTCTTTGGAGTAATTGAGTGCTACGTTGAAGTATCCCTTCGGCACATCGAAAAGGAATTGTAATCCTGCTACCAACAGCCGCTTCTTTGGTTCAAAGGCAGTATTTTTGTAATTGAAATCAGCACCACCGTAGAGCGCCAAGTCACGAATCAAAGGTGTCGAACTAAAATCTAACTCGCTGAGCTTACTCAGACTAAACGCACGACGATAGACCCCGTAGACCTCGGTTGCTCCGTGAGAGCTATCATCTGCCGGGTCGCTTGACTGTGAAAAGAGCACGTCGATATTTGCGAAGTTACTACCGAGCGCATCAACGTTGAAGTGACGAAGGTTGAGAATACTTTTTGTTAAATCCTTGCCTTCTGCAACTGCGGGCTCTTTGAATTTTGTGCCGAAGCGATAGGCGAGAGAGGTGTCTGCATAGGCCTGCCAACAGATAAGTGCATCGAGAGAAACGATTGCGATGAAGAGAGCGAAGCGACCTAATCTGATGTGCAAGGATCGGAAAAGCAGATAACTTTTGGACAGATAGCTCTGTAGATGACGTAAGTGTCGTCTCATAAAGAAATGGTCGTGTAAAAAACGGACTTCAGCCGAAGGAACCGCATTCGTGAATATCCTGCCTCTCCTAAAGTTTATCGGTGAGAGTAGCGAGAAACTTTATGGGAAATTGCTTGATAAGTGCCTGTGTTTGCTGGAGAAAAATGAAATTTAAGAGTCTCAAACCAAATTGAGGGATTTCTAGATAAAACCCAAGAAGTGACCGTAACTATTATGGAATCAATTCAGCTCGTCGACAGTTTGTAGGGAGTGTTTGTCTAAAGAGACTGAGCGGGGAAAGAACTTGAAGGAATTGAACAACAGCGCGGATCGAAATCGGCAGGGGAGTATATTGCTGATTGAGGATGATGAGGATACTCGGCTAATACTAAAGACGTACTTGAGCAAATCTGGCTTTCAATCGATTGGTGAGGTTACTTGCGGGAACGAAGCCCAAGATCGGATTGAAAATGGCGGGTATGATCTGGTGCTCCTTGATTGGAACATGCCAGGGCTTCAGGGAATCGAGGTACTGAGAAATATTAGAGAGCAACGCAATAATGTACCAATTATAATGCTCACCGCGCAAAGCACTCAGGACCGTGTCTTGGAGGCGCTCGATGCGGGAGCGAGCGCGTATCTTACCAAACCGTTTACGAAAGCGGGGTTGCTCGACGTTATTTCTCAGCAGCTCAAGACCTAGAAAAATCGCGTTAACTGCCTAGCTAGTCCTTAGAACGTTGTACTCTTGTCTCCTTGTCGAAGTGGCGTTCTTTTCAAGCCACTCAGTGCATACACCTCATCTCTCGATTTGTCTGAACGAATTTGTTGGGTTTCTATTCGGACGTACTCTCGTGTTTCTTGTCGACCGCGGATGATTAGTAAAGAGTCTGATAATTGCAAGGCGTCTTCGAGATCATGAAGCACAGCGAGAACAGCAAACTGGAACTTTGCACGTAAGGCTTGTATCGTGCTGATGAACCTGACCCTCGCATACTGATCGAAGGCTGAGGTGGGTTCATCTAAGATCAAGAATGTCGGATCAGTTATTACCGCACGTAGAAGAATGAGAAGCTGCGCCTGTCCCCCTGATAGCTGATAGACTGGCTTGTGGAGATCGAATTCGAGCGGGGCGACCTCAAGTAAGGCAGCAAGAGCCCACTCCCTTTCGCGTCGGCTCTGATTTCGTAATTCGAGAGGCAGTAGAATATTATTTTTCGCAGAGCGCCAGGGTAATAGTGCCTCGCGGTATCGTTGCGTTACATAAGAGGTACTGCGCTTCACGAGTGGAGATATCGAAAGTAACCCACTATCGACCTGCTCTAATCCGCAGAATATTCGAGCGATAGTCGATTTGCCGGAGCCATTTGGTCCAAAGAGGGTGAGAATTTCTCCTTGCTTCATTGAGAGTGAAAGATCCTCGACAACGAGCGAGCTTCCGTACGACTTAGAGATTCTTACGGCAGTGATCATTGCCCCACCCAATACAGTGAGCGGTGCTCGAGTATTTGCAACAACAGAGACGCTCCATATCCCATCAAGCCGATTGCAAATATGTTTGCATACAGTGCTGCTACAGAGTTCATCATATAGCTTTCATACACCCGCTGCCCTAGGCCGAGCTCTGTCCCGATAAACATCTCAGCAATAATGCTCACCACTAAGCTAAGAGAGAGGGCGAGTCTGAGGCCAAGGAGTAATGAGGGAAGGGTCTCAGGAATAATAAGATAGTACAATATTTGAGGACCATTCGCGTCTAGAACACGCAGAGTCTCGATGCGTTCTGCGGAACAGTGCTTTACACCCCCTTCGGTGTA
>CAYGNZ010000398.1:0-3739 GCA_964351345.1 uncultured Bdellovibrionales bacterium
CAAAAGATGTGCTATACCTTCTGTCAATAGGAATTTTTAGCCTACGTGATCGACCCGATGAACGTCGAAATCCTCATCGTTGCTCTCCTGCTCCTGGGCCTCGCAGCCCTGACAATTCCCTGGCTGGTGCGCCTGAGCCTCTCCTCACGTAGCTTTCAAAAATATTCTCGCTCTATACTTCTTCGAAAAGCTAAATTCGCCAGAGCTCGAAACAATCCTCGGCCCCGAGCTCAGAGCATTGAAGCGGCGACCGCTACCAATGGGACCAACACCCCAAGTGAGTCTGAGCAGAACAGCAAAACGTTCTCCATTAGCCGACAGCTGCAAGTGAGATATCTTTCATCGATGAAATCCCACTCCCCTTTGCGGCTCGTACCCTGGGATGCTCGTGGAATCCTTACCGAGACGGAGAAGGGCTTCGTTTTCCGTGGAAATGACGTTGCGGGCGCTTCAGTTGATATTGAGTTCCCCTCGGACGAGGTGCAGATTAATTATCAAAAAGGTAGTCTTTTGTGGGACGGGGGTTTTTCTTGGTGTGTCATCGAACGAGATGGTGAGAAGCATTTTTTCACCTCTGACGTGGAGCCCGAAAACAGCAAAACTTCCCTTGATTCAGGGCAAGAACAGATGACTGCCACTGGCATCTACCAGACTATTACCAAGCGCTATATTTAATCCTCCTCATTTCCCCTGGTACTCTTAGGCATCCTCACCTCTGACTGTGTTTGTGAAAAGCATTCCTCAGCAGTGTTGAGGAGTCTTTTTCCCAGAGCAAACATCTTATTTCTACAAAGCTTTAGGCCGCTAAAATAAAGCGTTCGCTCATAACTTCGTGTACGATGGAGCGCGTCGGGCAATGCAGTCGCCCTCTGCTCCGCAAAAGCTACTCAAAGACTAACCGCAGGAATTCCAAATGAATCTACAAGGTCGACGATTTCTCCTCATCTTAGTTACCACGCTCACATGCTTCTCTTTGGTTTTCGGACTCGGGTGTGCAGTTGGGGGTGGGGACAATGACGATGACAATGCAAACGTCACGACTGGCGAGGGGGTCTTTCGGCTCTCTGCCACGACCGATGCTCGGGGTTCAGCGACGGTGAGTTTTGGTCTTCCCGACGGAACGACGAAATTCTCGATTACCGCAGAGATTGACGACGACGAACTTTTCTTGCGTTTTATCGATCTTGTCAGCGGCACCGGAGTCGACTACCTCTCGCCAAGCGGTAGAGAACTATCGTTTGCTGACACCTTTTCTTCATTTATTAACGTCGCGTCGGTCCCCTCTCGAGATGACGACCCTGCTATCGTCGACGGAGAACGCTACACTGCCGTAATCGAACTAGAAGATGATTTCGGAACTTCCGTAGAGGGAGAAACTATCGTCTTCGAAGTAGTTTCAAAAATCGACCCAGGACTGAATGGTGGAATATTACGAGTCAATGTCTACTACGTTGGAGACGTTGGTCAGGATCAGGTAACCAAAAGCACAGTCCGAGCGGCCTTCGATACTTTTCGTTCGATTTATAACAGCGCAGCAGGCATCACCCTAGATATCTCAGAATTCGATATTGATGGTCCGGTGGTGTTACCGCTCCCAGTAACGGGAGATGATTTTTATCGCTCCGCTTCAGGCCGCGGACCCAATCCCGCGGTAAATATTTTCATCGGTGGCGATGTCGATGCCGGTGGAATTAGTGGCGAGGTGTTAGGGGTTGCAGGGGGAATCCCCGCTCCGCCGAACCCATCTCACAGAAGCGGTCTTGCGGTAAGCATTTTTGCAGCTGCTGGACCTGATGGCATTTTCAGCGCGGAGGATGTTCGCTTACTTGGCGAAACGATGGCGCACGAGACTGGACATTACTCTGGTCTTTTTCACCCAGTTGACTTTGCCGGAAGCACCGTGACAAACACCGACCCCCTCGATGATACTGACACCTGCGGATTTCTCACGGAATGTATTGCCAATGGATCGCTTGCAGCAAATCTAATGTTCGCTAGCCCCGTCGCCGATGGTCGTGGTAGCTTCATCCCTCAGAACCAGCTATCTCAGGATCAGCGAAGTGTAATCAATCGTTATATTGTCACTGATTAGTCAGCATGTAGACCCTGTAGTAAGCTGATTAGAGAAATCTTCACTGGTCACCTCATGGCCAGGGCGAACAGAGAGAAACGAACGGTCGGACGTGGAAGCTGAATTTTTAAGCTGGCTTGCAAGTGACAATGGGCAAGCAGTGCATGTTGCGGTAATGCTAATGCTCCTGCTTGGCGGACTTGGTTTCCCGATTCCTGAAGATATTCCAATTTTGCTCTCCGGTGTTGCAGCCTCGAAAGGGATAGTTCATCCCCACTTCATTTTCATTACCTGCTACGTGGGGGTGTTACTCGCGGACCAAATCGTGTTTCTCATCGGCTACCTTTTTGGGCCGAGGATGCTCTCAGCAGGAACCCGCTCACGATTCTTCCCTTCCATCACTGAATCCCGCGTGGAAGAAATACGTATCGGTCTTAGAAAGCGCAGGCTGCTTTATATTTTCGTGGGACGGCACTTGTTCCCCGTACGAAGCGTCACTTTTCTCACCGCGGGAGCATTACGTATTCCGTACCTAGAATTTCTTTTTGCAGACGCCTTGGCTGCCTTAATCAGCGTCACCGTGGTGATTGGAATCGGCTATTATTTAGGGGAACAGTTAAGCCCGGAAGTAGTGCATCACCTCGTTAGTGAAGCCCATTACTACATCACCGGGGCGGTGATACTCATTCTTCTGGTCTGCTTTTTTCGCTACTGGTATCGCTCCGCCCGTAAATCGCGGGAAGCAAAAAAGGCCGCTAGTGAACAACCTCTGAGACAGAGTGCGACAAGAGATCTCTAAGCGCCATCCCGAGTGCGCTTCGTAATGACTCCGCCTGAGTACGAATAAGACCGATTGAGGTCTTCACCACACTTTCATACTCCGCTTCTGGCGTTTTCCCTACGTGATAGAGCAATCCTTTGCGCGCTTCGATTTGAGATACGAGTTGCTCCATCGTAGGCAGCCAAAGATACGCTTCGCGGAGCTGTTCAGGAGAGAGTCCTTGAGGATCAACGAGAATAGACACGCGGGCATCCTCGCGGCGCTCGACAACTTCGTCGCCAATTTCAGGATGCCAAATTAACCCGACTTTATCTAAGTCATAGGAGATGTGGATCAAGTCTTCGCTAGTCATAGGCCAAACCTCTCAAACGAAACCAGAGATACTTTCAGTCTAATTAAGGCAAGTTAGATGCAGCAAGGAAATTCCCCGCGAAGCTTTTCTAATGCCTATAAGTTAGATGTATGAACTAGCGCTAAGTACGCAAATTCAATTTACGCCTGATAAAAAACCAGGTCTTGATGCCGCAGAGCGAGTTTCAGAAGACGCACAATCCCGGCGGACTATTATCCTTCACTGTTAGAAAAACTTATTATTTTCCGCATACTAGCCTAATAAACTTGCATTTTACTAGATTTTTGCTAGGCTCCCTCGGATTTCTAGAAACATCATTCTAGTTCTCCAAAACTTCAACACTGCTCGTTACCTCACAGAGGCTACAACCGCTGATGAACAACAATCCTTTCGGTCTAAACATGTCATCAAAGTTCAAGGATGGCACGCTGCGCACACTCGCTCGAGCAATTGAGGCGCCAGTTGAGCGTTGCTTTGCGCTTGAGCAACTAGGGCGCAACTATTTAAGTCTACGAGATTCGAGCGAATCAACAGA
>CAYGNZ010000399.1:0-3737 GCA_964351345.1 uncultured Bdellovibrionales bacterium
TGCTGGCGAGGAAGGCATGAGACTGTCGGCGTGAAAGGTCTTGGATGTGATGAGAAAACTCTGCGAGCGCGGCGTCAAAGCGAGTTTCAGGAGTTTCTGCGGACCATTCAATGGGAGGTTGTTGCTGCTGTTTGTCTCCTGGTGAGTCTTCGAGTGCCACGATGCAGCGAGAGGCGGCTAAAAATGTGCCAATGTGCTCAGCCGTATGGGCGAGCGCTACTTTTACCTCTGAAGATGAGATGAGTGCTTCCGAGAGCGCGGATACTGCTTGAGTTGTTGCCTCGGGCATGAAGGTACTTCCTAATTTGCACTTCCAGCGACGAAAATGAGAACGTTCTCCCTCGTGCTGACTAAAAGTCTCAAAGCTATTCGGAATACTGTTGCCTCCGCAGAAGCCCCCGAAGTAATCTGTTTGAGACCGCGTTAAATCTCCTTAGCTCCTATCCCCTACGACCGCGAACCACCACCGCCGCTTTTCTCACTTGCTGTACTAGTCCATGCAAGAGAATCTCTTGGTGTAACTGTTTTCTCATTCCTCGAGTTTCAGGGTTCCCCTGCGTCTCTCTGTGTTCGCGACGGAATTCTTCAGTGGTCATCCGCAGTCTTTTTGCGCGATGCATCCGTTGGAAACACAATTCAAATAATCCGAGAATGAAAAGAACTACGAACGAGCACATGAAGAGTATTCCAAGCGCAAGGCCGAGAACCTCTAACAAATCTGTCGTGCTCTGATAGTCACGCGTACGCACCAAACCACTACAGCACGCTAAGACACCGAGAAACATGGAGCCCAACACCACAAGTTGCAACGCGTGTGTCACTAAAGCGCGAAGCAAGGTATTGGTGCTGTCTTGCCCTTGCACGCCTAGTAGGCGAGCGAATCCTTGGAGAAGATTGAATTTCTCAAACTTGGGTTTCAGCGCTTCAAATGAAAACACTAGACCCACTTGAGCAATTTCTGCCGCAATTTGCGCAAGGCAGATCAACAAGAAAAACGGGCTCAGCAAGCTCAGGAATAATCCCAAGGCGTCAGTGCCAGATACTAGCACATGTTTACTATGAAAGTCTGCATCCAGGAGCAAACTTTTCTCCATAAAACTGCTCAGATTACCGATGCTCTCTTGCTGCAAAAAAGTGCAAAGAATAAAGGCACTTAGCCCGAGAGAGCCGCTCAAGGTGCTGCTTTTGGCGATGTCCCCCTTCTTCCTCGCCTCACGCAATCGCTTTGCCGATGCCGGGAAGTTCTTTTGCTCAGCCATCTGCGCTAGGCCCCACTGGAGAGCAGATTGGCTTGAAGGCTGTCCTGAACTTCCCTGAGGTAGCTCTCAAAGGTGAAAAGGAGTTCAGGCAGGAGTAAGGCGAAAAGCAGTATTCCCAAACACATTTTTACGCCGAGAAGCTCAAAGCTCATATTTGTTCGGTTGAGGTATCTGCTCAGGACGGCAGAGCCGGCGTCGAGTAAGAATGAACCAATCACAACCGGAGCAGAAATAAGCAGCGCAATGGCGAAGCTGCTCTGCAAAAGTTGATACAACGCCCACAATGACTGAGTAAGCGAAAGCTTCGAGGTAGGAACGATGAAGGTAGGGGTAAAAATAAATTGATACCCTAGAGGGGAGAACAGGACGCAGGCGCTTAAGAGGACGCCTACGGTTTGAAACGGAGAGCTTCGCTCACCGAGGCTTGCGATGAGTTGCTCGGAGTACTGTGCACCACGGGAGAGGTCAAGAAATCGCCCCGCAAGAGGAAGTGTTTCAAGAATTAAAACGGTAAAGAGCCCAAGCAGGCCCCCATGTATAACTCTCTCCAGGAGGTAGAGCGCTGAGTTGCTCAGGCTTACCTCCCCCGCCGTCAGTGTGCTGTCGAGCGTGAGCAGAGGAAGAGAGAAAATAGCGGCGAGCAGTGTTCGTAACAGTGGACTGAAGGCGTAGCGGATAGCTTGCAGAAAGGAAAAGCTGATAGAGAGAGAGAGGACAGCGCCGAGATACAGAAGTAGGGAGGAGAGAGTCATCGGCGGGTCTCAGTACTCTGAAACAACGACGAAACTTTGTTTGGCAAAGAAGAGAAGTTCAGCGGAAAGCCAGGGGGCAGCAACATACAGCACTGCCCCTATTCCGGCCGCTTTCACAACAAACGAAATTGTCTGCTCTTGAATTTGGGTCGCCGCCTGCAAAACACTCACGACTAAGCCCAACACGAGCCCTGTACACAGGGGGATTGCCGAAAGGATTACGGCGACGAGCAGGCCGTGTCGTAAAAGAGCAAGTAATTCTTGAAGTTCGTTCTCCATAGTAGCCCTTAGCTTCCGTAACTCGCGATGAGTCCACTACAGAGCAAAAACCAACCATCACAAGAGACAAAAAGTAGAATTTTAAAGGGCAAGGAAATCGTAATCGGACTCACCATCACCATCCCCATTCCCACCAAAAGATTTGCAATCACAAGATCAATGACAAGAAATGGTAGAAAGATACTAAAGCCAATAGCGAAGGCCGATTGTAGTTCAGAGAGTATGAATGCAGGAATCAGGGTGAGAATCCGTTCTTGGGCTATCCAACACGGCTCCTCTGAGTCGCAGGCAACGCTTTGTTGATTGGGAGAGGAGTGGAGGCTTGCAAAGTATTCTCGCTCGCGAAGAGAGGCATGCTTGCGAAGAAAGGCGTGGAGCGGAGAAAACACTTCTTCAATAAGTGTCGCAAGTTTTTCAGGAGGCTGTTTGAGTATCCGCTCGACCGAAAGAGGGGCTCCAGTTGCGTCTTTGAGCGAGTGAGAGCCTTTCTCGACCATGGTGTCTATCACTGGAGCCATAATATGCAGGCTCAACGCGAGCGAAAGTAATCCCGAGACCGCGGTAGAAGGTAGTTGTCCCGCGCCCAAGGCGTTACGAAAGATGCTCAGCACCACGCTTATTTTTATAAAAGAAGTTGTGCCCATGACGAGTAATGGAAATAGGCTCAAGCTTCCCAAGCCGAGTAATAGCAAAATCGGATTGTCGGGATTGTTCGCAGCGTTTTGGAAAAGTTCTACGAGCTCTATCACGGTGCGACACCTAGGAATGAGGTTTTTTTGTCAGGAGATGGACCCTGGGTTGCCGAGGTGCAGAGCTAGAAGCGCCCATTGCACGCTGCTCAGAACCTTGTTCGGCTTTGCTGGCTGCAGCGCCAAGCCGAGAATCTTTCACAAGGCGAAGACCAGTTGCGTCAAGCGAGAAGAGATCTCTTTGACCGTTTTCGTCCTCAACCAAAAATAAGGCAGCGTCTGAATCCAGGTCGAGCCTTTGGATGAGTGTTAAGGCAGTGTGAGGGTTTCCTGAGATATCCCCAGGTAGGCTACGAGCAGTCTTCTGTTCGCTCTCTTGTTGCCTTCTATTTTGTTTCCTGTGTTCGAGCTGTTTAAGCCTATGTGCCTCGCGTTTCTTGAGATACGGCGCGAGTCGACTCAAGACAATTGTTGCCAGCGCCAGTACGGCGGTAAGTGAAAGGATAGTTTTTATAAGCTGAGAAATACTGAAAAATTCTTCCATATCTAAATCCTTGCTCCAAGGGAGTCATGCAGCTCTGCTTCTTCTAGAGCGAGTTTTACACGCTGAAGCTTAGCGCTAAGCAGACCTCGCTGTCGAGTAAGCGCCTCTCGGCGATCAAGGCAAAGTGAAAATAATTGCTCCAGCGGAAGCTTACGCTCTCGCTCGTAGGTCTGTAGGGAACGCTGTAACGTTGAAATCTGCATGCGGCATCGTG
>CAYGNZ010000400.1:0-3715 GCA_964351345.1 uncultured Bdellovibrionales bacterium
TGCCGTTTCTATTTAGCCTTTTTACGCCGGCCTTACTCGCCTTTCTCATTAGTCTAAAACTGCCGATGCTGAGTGAACGATATTTACTCGTAAGCTACCCCTTCTTTCTCTATCTCATCGTGCTTGGAGTACTGTCCATTCAAGGCAAAAAACAAATACTACTCAGCATTCCCTTGCTCCTCTGCACACTTGCGGGAAGCTATCAGCATACATTCAATCCTGAATTTCAAAACACGCCGTGGCGGCAAGCAATAAGAGAACTTACCCAGGAGGCACGCGCTGAAATTCTCTACATCAATCCTCATTACGTTATAAATGTTGCCGGGCAGTACGCAGACACTTCCTACCGACTCAAAGAGTATCACGGCGTAGAACAAATGAAAGAAGATTCAGGAAGTGTATTCTGGTTAGTGGAGCGAGGCGGTGCAGATGCAGCAAGCGTGGAGCAATTTGAGGCCGGCGGCATTGAAATCCTTGAGCAACGTTACTACCCGCACGGGAATGGCTTGAGAGTTTACCTGCTTCAACAAAAGGAGTTCGCGCCGGACCCCTCCTTAGAAAATTAACAGGGCTCAGATTGTTTGCGAGTAGTGTCGGACGCTAGAGACTGAGCGAGGGTGCTTCCTCTTGCGCCTCTTCTTCCTTCTCGTCCTCTTCAAAATGAAACGCGGCAGTTGCCTCCTCTCCTTCCTCGCCACCTGTAAGATCACCGCTTTCTTCCAACTTCATTTTGAGCTTCATATCCGTCACACTATCGGCATTCTGAAGTGCCTCATCTTGGGAGATGCGACCTGCGCGGTACAAGTCGAGCAAGGCTTGGTCAAAGGTCTGCATTCCATCTAGATTACCATCAATCATCGCTTCTTTAATGCTGTCGACTTCTCCCCTTTTGATTAGCTCACGAATGCGAGAGCTACTGAGAAGAATCTCCACTGCGGCAGCACGCCCGCCGTCACTTGTTTTCACCAATCGCTGACTGATGATTCCTTTGAGATTTAGACTAAGTTGAAGATAGATCTGACGATGTCGCTCAGGAGGGAAAAAGTTGATCACTCGCTCCATTGCTTGGTTTGCGTTATTAGAGTGAAGTGTTGCCAAACAGAGGTGACCCGTTTCAGCGAAGGTAAGCGCATGCTCCATTGTCTCTTCATCCCGAATCTCCCCGATTAAAATAACGGTCGGAGCTTGGCGAAGTGTGTTTTTTAAAGCTGTTTTGAATGAATCAGTATCAACACCAACTTCCCGCTGCGATATCACGCATTTCTGATGTTGATGAACAAATTCCACTGGATCTTCAATCGTGACAATATGTCCAGCTTCATTTCTATTCCGGTGATCAATCATGGCGGCAAGGGTGGTAGATTTTCCTGAACCCGTCGCACCAACGACCAGCACCAATCCTCGTTTTACCATTGCGACATCTTGAAGAACTTTTGGCACCTTGAGCTCTTCGATGGACTTGATATCAGTCTCGATTTTTCTTACGACCACCGCTGGATTCGTCATTTGCATGTAGCAGTTCACGCGGAATCGGCCGAGGTCATCATAGCAAACGGCCACATTGAGCTCTTTGGTTTGTTGAAACTCAGCAGACTGCTCTTCGGTCAAAAAACTCTCAATTAGACTCTTTAAGCCCTCAGGGTTAAGTGACTCTTTTCCCGCGGCTCGCACTGCGCCATTGACTTTAAAACAGGGGGGACGTCCCACCGTGAGATAAAGATCAGAGGCATCATTTTTCTTCATAAACTCAAGGAGTTTTGTGAAACCGTACATGGAGCTACCCTCGTGCTAGGAAGTGGACATCCACTGAATAGTCGGAGGTTTCAATCAATTGCTTTAGATACCGCAAGTAAGGGGCGGTAAGGAAAATGTATCGAAATTCGGCTAGCTTAGTGACTGAAAATATTGGCTCTTTTACGCCGAGGCGTAATGAAACATCTGGAGGAAATCACTACAGTGAGTTTCAATCAGGCGGGTTTCCTCAGTGCTCAGGAGTTCTCGGTGCGCCCCGACTGAGGAGCTTTCAAACGGACGACCGAGCTTGCTCGATTGCCAAGCCCGGTAGCGACCATAGTCTTTTTCGGGTAGCGCTTGGCTTTGCATTTCTTGTTCCTCACAGGAAAGCTCGAATCCCACGAAGTGACTAAGCGAGGAAAAAACTTCTGATTGCCTCTCTACTACATCCTCATAACGTAGCACCAGAAGGCGTTGTTGAAGAAGTGCAGCTTCAGAGGACAGAGCCCGTACGTAGAACTTTCGGTAGTGTTGCGACAACTCCAGCATATCGCGACGCTGAAACATATGCTGCCTCCCCTCCTCCGCAAGCCGCTTTCCGACTTCAATCATTGAAGCAATGACATCTCGCGGGTCTCGGACGATCAGCACAAAGCGAGCCTGCGGCAAGCGTTCTGCTAGTTCTGGAAAATATCTTGTCAGCTGCGGTTCTTTCAGAACGAGCCGTTGCGCGGAGGGAAAGCGGGCAAGGGTACGCGTCAAAAACGAAGCGATAATCCCGCGATGGAACTCCAATAAGTCCTCCGGAGAGGAAAAGTAGGCTTCTGTATCACAGGCAAAATCCGATTTCGCCTTTACGTAGGCTTCAACAAGATACCGCAGGTAGCTTGCTTCTTTGATCATCGGATTGCTCGTGGGCGAGCTGCAGAGTAGCAACTGCAACATACTCGTGCCAGAACGTTGCGACCCACCAACAAACACGCATTCAGGCAGCATTAGGGAATCTCCAAGCTCAGCATAGGAACTTCCATAACTTTCGGGTGATAACACGTATGCTCCCATAAACCGTCCTCTCCGAAGCACTCGCCATGATCAGCCATCACTAACAAATGTAGTGGCCGAGGCAGAATATCTATGAGGCAGCGAAGCTGTGAGTCAACATATTCCAGAGCCTTCATTTGTCCAGTAACGCTCACCTCATTCCCACAATAGGGGTAATGCGTGCTCGAAATGTTGAGGAAGTAAAATAACGGACGGGAATCCGCTTTCGAACCCTGCAAAAGTGTTTTTGAAAGTTCTATTTGCTGCTCAAAGCCTCTGGGATTTTCTTCTGCGAATTCTGGCGTCCAGTAGAATTCATCGAAATAGTTATCCCATAGAGAGGAGGAACTTGCGTATTGATTGTTAAACCAATGCACTCCTCCGATACCAAGCGTGCGGTAACCCATCGCCGAGAATCCTTTGATGATGTTTGGGGCTTCCGGTGTGGGGTAGATCGCCTTGTTGTTTCTGGTCCACTTTAATTGGGCGCGAAAAAGCTTGGTCTTTTTTCTACTGTAAGGACTGGGAATACTGGGATGATTCATTGAGGGCAAAATACCTGCATGAAACATCGAGATATGCGCCGGTAAGGTATAGGTTCCATGCGCGCCGACTTTCACCCAACCTTCAGCACCCTCAGATTGATACTGCGACATCAACTCGCGTAAAAATGGTATTTCCGCGCGACAAGCCGTATCGAAACGAAGCGCATCGATTGTGATCAGTCCAAGGTTCATTGTTATCCGCTACTTGGGCATGCATAGAATTCTACTACTCCTGTTAGCTTAGATTCCTCTGAAGCCTATTTCTCTGCTAGTTTTCCTCTTCTCCTGAAACTAACGTATTTTTAGTGAGTTACGTGCCTAGCCGCTGGGTGTTTGTCTCGAGGAGGCTCCGTGCAAGGATGAATTCAACCTGTTATACCTTCTCTCATGGAAAA
>CAYGNZ010000401.1:0-3710 GCA_964351345.1 uncultured Bdellovibrionales bacterium
TTAAACGAACGTAAATATCGTACTGCGTCCAGACGGGCCTGGAGAAAAAGACGGTCTCTTTTGGCTCATGGAGATTTGCGTCGTAGCGTATGGTGTTTCGCGGAGCACTTAATGGCACAATTGCTGGGTGATTGGAATTAAGTATTTGTTTCTGCGGAATGATCACGTAGTCACTCCATCCCAAAGAACGAAACACACGATGATAGTCAGCGACCGTCATCATGTTTTTGTGTCCGCTCCAATGAGTCCAATCAAGCTTAAAGCCACAACTGCGCAAGTACTCAATATCGTCAAAATTCGGATGTCGAATGAATAGGAAATCTTTGGCGATATGTCCCAGGCGCGAGAGGATATTGACGGCGTCCTGTTCGCTGTACAGATGCTCTAGAAAATCCATCATCGTACAGAAGCTAACGCAGTCAGGGGGAAAATCTTGCTTCGTCACGTCAGCTAAGAGCGCCGGATAGCCATTGGCCTCAGCACCCGTTATTTTTTTCGGATCGATGTCGAAGCCGATTCCTGGCGCGAGAGAAAATTGTTTCTCACAATGAGAGATGGACTCACCCGTGCCGCATCCCAAATCAATGAAGCGAAAGTAACCATCGTGAAGCTTCTGGAGTAATTCACTTTCTACATCATCTGTCAGTTGAGTGTTCATAGTCCTTTACCGATATTCGACAACAAACGGAGCTGCAACGAGTATGAATTCTAACGTCGTCTTCGTCAAAACTGGTCCAGGGCTAGGCCTTCTCCGCCAGAAGATTGCGCAGAATGCGGGCGCTACCCCCGCTTGGATTTGAGCGCTTGGTAGGCTGTTTCAACTTCTTGGCGTTTACTTTGGCTGCGAGAATAGGCGGCTTCAGCCTCCTCCCGCTTCTTTTTGGTCTTCTGATAGGCGATTTCAAGCTCCTCGCGCTTTTCCTGACTTCTCTTATAGGCCTCTTCTAGGCCAGCAATCTTCTCTTTTGCCTGACCATAGGCTTCTTCTAGTTCGCTACGTTGGACTTTTAGATTTTGGTAGCTGGTGTTTAACTCGAGAAGTTCGGCAAGAAGTCGAGCTTTTGGAGTGATTAAAGCTCTTGAGTCAATCAACGGCAGTTTCGTCATTTCATCAACGGAGCGCTGATGTTGCTCCAGGGCATGTTCGCAGGCCTGGGAGTTTGTTGGCTCCGGTCGCTGATCTGCCTCACTGCGTATTGCGGCAAGAAGTTTTAGTTGAGGGTGAGTAAGTATGCCCGAGAGGTCAGACTCAGGTGAGCGATTTCGGTAGAGTTTTTCATCAATAAATTCTGAAGTCTCTTCTGCCTTGGGGTACACAATATTTTCCACGCCCGCCGCACTTAGTCCCTCATAGAGCTTCCGTATTTCCTGTGAAGAGTCCTCCATCAGTCCATTGAAAGATACTTTTACCACGGGAATTTCGGGCAAAGAGGAGAGAGCTCGGCGGGAGTAAAATTCCCACAGCGCTAAGCCATGAGAGAGCTCAAAGCCGTTGCGATGATTTAAAGAATCAGCAACTTCAATGGGATCTCGATGCACAAACACAATAAGAGGCCGCTCGACTAGTTTACACCAAAACGGGGCGCTGAGACACAGCCGAGGGTCTTTTATTGCCCAAGCCTTCTCCGCTGGTAGTTGGGAAAGAATGTTGTTTGCCTGTGTGACAAATTCGCCCTGCCGCTCGGCTGAAATTGTCTCAAGAGAGAATCGTAGCGGTGAGTGCCAAGTAGAGTTTGATTCGGCGAGTAGCGCTTCGTTTAGATCGATGACATCTCGACGTTCCCAAAACCCCTTGGGGTTCTCATCGTTTGCACCAATTGTTGCTTCTGAGTCTCCCAATGAAACTCCCATCAGCGAGATCAAGCGAGTGATTGCTGAGGTTCCTGAACGATGCATTCCTAAAACAAAGATTTGCACGATGAGCGAAAAGTCCTTGAGGTAAGGGCAGTGAATAAATTACGAATGCCCACAATCTCGCAGCGCAGCGCACTTATCAACTTTTTGCTAAACCGAAGTTTAAGTCTGAAGAATTTGCAACGAGCAGGGGCCGCTGCCGGCTTGCATTTCTGAGTGCTGCATGCCAAATTTCCCAGACCTATCGGAGGCAATTTGCTCCGCTAAGTGTTGGAATACTATAGTCTTTTTATCGCTTGCTGACTTGCTCGGGGCTGCAAAGAGACTTTGACCTAATCCCTCGTGAGGATTTTGAGGCAATCAATTCAGGGAGAACATCGCGATGGGCATTTTCACTTCGAAGGAGGGCGCACCAACTCAGCCAGTCGCTGAGCAGAGTCCTTCATCGCCCATTACCTATTGCCTCGATCAGCAGCCCAGTGATGAGCAGTGGTATTTGAAAGGCTGGGCATTTGCGCCTGCTCAAGAAATTAGCGCTGAACTTTTTCTTTCGGGAAAGCTTCTTAGCTCAGTGCAATGTTGCCAAACTCGGCATGATGTATTTTCTTCCTTTTCTACCGTGCCCGAAAGTCTCCTTTCAGGTTTTGAGTTTGTCTTCCCGCGAGCAGTGCTCTCTCGTATCCAAAGTGGTGAACTACAGCTCGTGTTGCGCGGCTCTGCGTCGACTGAGGTTGCTTGGACTTGGAATGAAGGAGCGACTGAGGCAAGTGATCCCAAAGCGAAAGCACCGCTTTCAGATCATTTCAGCTCGCAGTCATCTCAAGTCGGAACCGTCGCTCGAAGCACAAAGGCTATTTCTGAAAAATTTAGCGAACGTGATCTGCACATTCTCTTAGTCTCGCATGGTAACCTCTCTGCGGTTGCAAAGAGTCTTCGCACGGTTTTCGACAAATTTGCAGGTCAGTCAGTATCCGTTGCACCACTCCGTGGCCTTACTCTTGTGGCCGAGAATGCCGAGGATGCTGGGCAACTTCAGCAGCTGCTTGAGCAGCAAAAAAAGGGGAAGGAGATATCTTGCCGAGTTTGTTTGGCCGAGGAGCTCTGTTCTTGGAAAGAATGCTCAAGTAAGAACGCTGAGTCGCTGGTGTTCTACTGTGACGAAAGTGTGGTGCTTGAGTATCTTGATTTTGCAAGTCTACTCAGAGATTTTCTCGCCCTGCCGCAAGCCTCAGTGCTGACTCCCGCGGTCTTTGGTGGCAAAGACTTGTTGCATGGACCAAGCGGATTGGCTCTTTCAGAATATCGTCAACAAACAGAGATACACGGCGGAGACATTCCCGCACTGTATTCAGTTTCTCAACTTGCACCTGCATGGATAAGTTCTACCGCTTTTCTCGAAGCGCTCGAACAAGAACGATTTGGCGGTGCGAAATTCGGACTTTGTTTACCCCCCGAAGATCAAGGCTACTCTTATTTTTGTGACTTACGGCAAGCCATTGTCGTTGCACGGGGAGCGAGCTTTCAGTATCCCGAAACTGAGCGAGAGCAGATGCAGTATGTGCTCAGCAGGCTCGTGCAACAAAAAAGTAATGCGAAGCCAGTCTCTGAAAACACAGTCGTCTTGCTGCTCGATGAAGAAACGGTAGAAAAAGGCCCAAGCTCAGCGGAGCGGCGCCAACTACTGGCACTCGCCGAGCAATTCGCTTCCACCGGGAGTGTTCACGTCGAATTCGTGGCCGATGCGGAGCTAGTTGCTGAGCCTTACTTCGGCAGCTTTTCGGTTCGACCCTTACAGGAATTACTTGAAGGCTGAATCTCGGCGAAGAATTCCTCGGTAGTAGTGATTGCCTGCTCGT
>CAYGNZ010000402.1:0-449 GCA_964351345.1 uncultured Bdellovibrionales bacterium
TCGCACTCGCACAAAGTGGACGTCTCGATTCGAACAAAATGGCTCTCCTATCAACTTTAGCAGCAGGAAATTATGCCGCGACCGTTCAGATGGCAGCATTAGTTGATGAAGAAAGCGGATTTGAGAAACAGTATCACGAGGGCACTACCTACAGTATTTATCTGACAGGAGTTACCGAAAATTTCTTCCTCGTCGTGGTGTTCTCCCAAAAACGCACTTCATTTGGCATGATTCGAGTAATGACCGAGAAGCTCGTGGAAGAACTACAAGCAGTGCTGGCGAAAGAAGCGGACGAGAACGAGGAAAGCGTTAAACTAGGACCGGCAGTATCCGAGCAACTTGAGGATTTGGAATTCCGTGACGAACTTAGCTCCCGGCTCGATTCCATTCTTGGCAACAGCGAATCGAAGTAAGCGGAAGGAGGAGAAGGAAAGTGTTTATTAACTACG
>CAYGNZ010000402.1:459-1597 GCA_964351345.1 uncultured Bdellovibrionales bacterium
AGATAGTCTATTACGGGCCGGGTTTTTCTGGAAAGACCACCAATCTTGAGTGGGCTCACAACAACATCGACCCGAGCCTCCGTAGTGACATCCTCAATTTGAAAACCAAAGAGGACCGCACTATCTTTTTCGACTTTATGCAGTTTGAGGTCGGCAAAATCAAAGGTCTCACTCCAAAATTCAATCTTTACACAGTACCCGGACAAGACATCTACACGGTGAGTCGTAAAATTATTCTCAACGGAGTGGACGGTATTATCTACGTTGCCGACTCCGGTGAAAACCGAATGCGAGACAACCTTTTTACCTTAATCGACTTGGTAAAAAACTTACGAGCAAACAAACACCAAGTAGAACAATTTCCAATAATCTTTCAATACAACAAACGAGATCTCGAAAACGCCGTCCCAGTCCCTACGCTCAGAAAAACTCTCAATCGCTTTAACGCACCAGAATTCGAAGCTTGCGCGATGAAAGGGGAAGGAGTGTTTGAAAGTCTAAAAATGGCAATCGAACTAGTAGTCAATCGCGTCACCAAGCTCGTCTAATTTTTTTTCTTTGAGTCATGGAGGACGTGTGATGAGGAAGGCAGTCTTCCGCTCTCGGTCCTCGCACTTATCGTCTTTTAGTTTCGCTCCCACAACCTCTGCGCTGCGGATGTTCGCTCCAGACTACCTTCCTCCTCACCCGTTTTGCTTCCACCAAGGTATTCACTACTGAACGGTTGAGCCAACTGTTGCCGAGAATCTCTTCCTTGGATTTCGACATTACGAACAGCAAAATCAGCGAAATTTTGTTTGAAGCTCTACTTTTCTCGGCACCTTACCAACTAGCGAAACGCGAGGGGCATGTAGGGTGTCCGCCGCGAACATCCGCAGCGCAAAAGCCGTATGATCAAAACTAAAAGACGATAAGTGCGAGGACCGAGAGCAGAGGACACCCCCCATGCCGCTGGCGTCCTACAACTTCATATTTCAGTAGAAAAAGCTAAGAAAGCTTGGCAAAGCAACGCTCAGCAGCCTGGATAGTCTGATCAATCAGAGAGATATCATGGCAAGTGCTGAGGAATCCCGCCTCGTACGCGGAGGGAGCAAGGTACACCCCCTCTTCGAGCATGTAGTGGAAAAATTTATTGAAA
>CAYGNZ010000402.1:1639-3702 GCA_964351345.1 uncultured Bdellovibrionales bacterium
CTGATCGCTAAAATTAAAGCCAATCATTGAGCCACAAGTGCTTGTTTGCAGCGGTACGCCGGATTTTTCAGCGGCTGACTTCATTCCTTTAGCCCACGTATCTGCGGTGTTCTGCAAGTCTTGATAAGGCCTATGTTCTTTGAGGTATTCAATCACTGCAATACCGGCAGCCATGGCCAAGGGATTACCTGAGAGTGTGCCCGCTTGGTAGACCGGACCAGCAGGGGCAAGATACTGCATCAGCTCTCGCCTTCCGCCAAATGCTCCAACCGGTAGTCCACCACCGATCACCTTGCCGTAGGTAACAAGATCGGGGGTGATACCAAACCTTTCGCTCGCACCACCGAGGGCCACTCGAAATCCACTCATCACTTCGTCAAAAATAAGTACTATCCCATACTGGGTGCCAAGCGAGCGAAGGCCTTCTAAGAATCCGGGCTTCGGTAGCACCAAGCCCATGCTGCCCGCAACTGGCTCAACAATAATTGCAGCGACTGACTCCGGCTCCATTCTTTCTAACACAGAGGAGAGCGTATCGAGATCATTGTAGGGAAGGCTGACCGTAAGTTCTGCTACTGCATCAGGCACGCCTGGACTTCCCGCGATACCGAAGGTGGCAAGTCCACTTCCTGCGGAAACCAAAAAGCTATCGGCGTGTCCGTGGTAGCAACCGTTGAACTTAATTAGGCGATCTCTTTTGGTGTAACCACGCGCAAGCCGAAGTGCGCTCATGGTTGCTTCCGTGCCGGAATTAACCATCCGAATCTGGTCGACGCCGGGGAGTATTCCACAAAGTAATTCAGCAAAGTGAACCTCTGCTTCAGTGGGCGCACCAAAGCTCGTGCCGCGCACGAGTGCTTGATTGATAGCATCTTGGATAAGCGATGAACCGTGCCCAAGTATTAGTGGACCCCAGGAACCGACATAGTCGATATACGGTTTCCCGTCGGTATCATAGACGAGCGCACCCTCGCCTTTTTCAAAAAAACGGGGAACACCGCCGACACTTTTAAAGGCACGAACAGGACTATTTACGCCCCCAGGAATGACGTTTTGTGCACGAAGAAATAATTCTTCCGAATGTGCCATTACGCCCGAGCTTCTGCCGCTCCTGAGTCTCCGCCGTAGATTAGAATACGACTACAGCCAGGACACTGGAGAAGCATATTTCCAGCAATTACCTGATTATACATTTGTGCCGGGAGAGAACGAAAACAACTTCGGCACGCGCCCGCCTTCACGATCGACACGCCATCGCCTGGATAACGCATGTTCACTTTGTTGTAGAGATTCTTGAGTCGGTCATCTACTTTTGCAAGGAGTGTTTCCCGTTTCTTCGTCAGAGAGTCAATTTGTTTGCTGAAGTCCGCTAGCTTTCCTTCGCCCTCTTCAGTGTCTGAGGAGAATTCTTCTTCAAGCTCACTGAGTCGCTCAGTGAGATTCTCCTTTTCCTGATACACGCGTTCAGCAATCTCCATTGCTTCCATGGCCGTTTTTTCCATGGTCTCCATGACACGCGTAGCGATATCGAGTTCGCGTTCCACAAGTTTGGCACTTTTTGCACCACCAAGCGTAGTAAGTTGCTTTCTTCGCTCAATTATCTTCGCTTCTTCCTCTCGAAGTCGACCTTCCTCAACGGTTTGTCGTGAGGAGCTTTCTTCATGGAGCGTTTCGAGCTCCTCGAGCTTTGCTCGATACGCGCCAATCCGCGCGCTGAAGGTATCGCTTTTTTCTTCTATTGCCGATTTTTGTTCGGACAATTCATGAATCTCTTTATCGAGTTCACCAAGTGCAAAGAGTGTTTTAGTTGAGTTTTTAACCACGATTTAGTTCGTATTATTCTGTCGGTTTAGAAAATGTAGGTAGTCTCAGTAGAGCCGATACAAGTCAGGCTGTTTTCTTCTTCTTAACTACCATCCTGTGCTGCCACTAAGTTATTCTTGATTCCTCTTGAACAAGTAATTGTAACCACTTCGGACAATCTGAACCTGAGCAAAGTAACAGTGGCCCCACCAGGACTTGAACCTGGGACCCGCCGGTTATGAGCCGGCTGCTCTGACCAA
>CAYGNZ010000403.1:0-3699 GCA_964351345.1 uncultured Bdellovibrionales bacterium
TTCCTCTCCCTCTCGACACTTATCGATGCGGAACCGGAACTTTGCTCAACGGTTCTTGATGAGCAACAGCATGTGATTCCAAGCGACTACAACAGGTATCTGGATTGGGTGACAGACTCCGATACCTACGCCTACCAACTCTATTCAGATATTATTCGACATCTCGCTCTCAGGCACGACATCTGCACCTTATCCAAGCCTCTACAACAGAGCACTGAGTATTGTTATAGCAGCTGGCGGCAGGAGGTAACTCATCGGCTGCTACGACTACTCCTTCAACCCGGTTCGGCTCTTCGTACCGCTGCGCCTGAAATGCTACTCGTACAAGCAGGACTAAGGGCCTCCAACCTTGCTCAGCGCCGTGAGCTACTCAAGGCTCTACCGCCCGGTGCAATACTTGACGATTTACAATATCGCTGCGCAATCCCTCTGCGTCCTAATCGAAATTTACGCAATTCACTTCGCATCACCTTGGATGAGAATCCATTTGAGGAGCTGCTCTCTCGCATTGTTTTTAGACATCTTCCACTACTGTATCTTGAGGGCTACCATGACTTTCGAGCAAAAGTGCTTCGATTGTACCCGAGGGCTCCCCGTGTTCTATTTTCTGCCAATGCGCTCTCAGCAAATTGCGTCTATCGTTTTTTAGCCGCTGAGCATGTAGAGAAAACGTCTATTCTGTACATGCAGCATGGTGGTGCGTATGGGACTGAGCGTATTCATACGGGAGAGATTCTTGAGCGCGCATGCGCCACGAAATACTTTACGTATGGTTGGGGTAATGATGAACGAACCTCAACACTTCCTCATCCTCGCTTTGCACCTCTTTCGAAACCCCGTGTTGTTCCTCAGCGACCGCAACGAATAGTATTTCTCTCGAATTGCTTTCCTCGCTACGTCTTTCGCTTGCAATTTAAGCCGCAGGCAAACGCCATCCCGCAGCATTACGTGGGGCAAACAATCGAATTCTTAAAACGACTGCCGCCGGAGAACCCTTTATTTCTACGCTGCTATCCTGGAAACGACTTCAACTGGAAGATCCCACAACGCATTCAAGACGCGGGCGTTCCCTTCGCATTTTCAGAAGTAGCAACACTTGAGCAGGAGATTGAGCAATCAGACCTACTGATCATTGACCATCTTGGCACGAGCTACCTCGAGGCTCTCGCGAAAAATATCCCAACAATACTCTTAAGTTCCACACACTACTTCACGCCCCGAGAGAGCGCCGCCTCACACTTTGACGCTCTTGCTAATTGCGGTATTCTTCATTTCGATGCAGCGAGCGCGGCACTGCACACGCAGAGTGTATGCCGGGACTTAAACCGGTGGTGGACTTCAGCAAGAGGCCAAAAAGCTCGAACCGCTTTCGTCGATACATTCGCTCACTACGAGCCAGAGTGGGCTCGTCGATGGTCTGAACGTATGACTGCTGAACACGAAATTGCAGAAAACGGTATCGAAGAAGGACGCGTGAACCAGGAACTGCGGGCATCGGAGAGAATTCAACGTAAGGTGCATCGATGAACGGCAGAACTCACAGCGCCTCTGTTGGCGTGCTCATTAACGCAGTAAAGCCCGACTCGGAAATTCCCGAACAACTACTCAAAAAACTAGACGGCATCTCACTTCTTCAACGCAGCATTACGCTTGCCAAAACAATTGCGCCAAACGAATCGATAACGCTCGTCTGTGACAGCGCAGAGCTTGCGTTATTAGGAGAGCGCAATGGCGTGAGGAGTTTACTCGATGAAGAGCTCTCTGCTCATTGCAGCATCGGAGCAGAGGGCTTTAACCGCTTTCTGCAAGACTTTGCGGAGTCCTTTTCTTGCCTCCTGGTGTTGAATCCAAACGCACCACTGCTTCAATCAGAGGAACTATTGCTTGCGATTGAGAACTTTCGCAGCGAGAACGCAGAGCTACTCGTCCCGATGACGCGCTATGAGCATCTCCATGTGCCCTGGGATCAGATGACGTTGTCGGAGTTCTTTACCACTTCCCAGCGTGGAGAAGTGTATATCGAGAGCAGAGCGTTCTTTCTAATCGATGCGGCTTCTGTAGGAACGCCCTTTGCTGAGCTACAGCTTTTGCCACTCCCTCTTGAGGAGAATCCGCTCGAAATACGAAGCTACCATGACTGGTGGGTATGCGAACGTTTACTGAACCGCAAACGAATTCTGTTTGTGGTGGCAGGACACGCGGCAATAGGAATGGGGCATGTCTTTCGCTGTCTTATGCTTGCTCATGAGATAAACGAACATGAGATACTGTTTGTCTGCACCGCCGATAGCGAACTCGCGGTAAAAAATATCGCGTCTCGGGACTATAAGACGATTCTCCAGCAGGGGAACCTCGCCGATCAGGTAATCTCGCTTGCCCCAGATCTAGTTATCAACGACTTTCTCGCTACCCCTGCGTCCTATATTCAAGCGTTGCGAGATTCGGGGATTGCCGTGGTTAATTTTGAAGACACTGGGGACGGTGCTGCCCTAGCCGACCTGGTGATAAACGCTCTCCTGCAAGAGGACAGCAATGTCCCGGCACACTTTTGTTATGGTCCGGAGTATTTTTGCTTGCGAGATGAGTTCGTAGAAGCGGAGCCGAAAGACTTCTCTGAGATACCGAAACACGTACTTATCTCTTTTGGCGGCACGGACCCTCGGAACTACACGCGATACGCCCTTGAGGCCGTATTTGATCTTTGCCAGGAGCGCTCGATTTTTATTTCTATTGTGGCAGGACCCGGCTACGCCTTTGTTGAGGAGCTCTCGCAATACATCGATTCGTTAGACTCAAAGTTGATTAGCTTTAAAAATGGCACGAATGTCATTTCCTCGGTGATGGAACAGGCCGATATTGCGATAACCTCGGCGGGCCGTACTATCTACGAATTATTTCACATGCGAGTGCCCTCAATTGTATTAGCGCAGCATAGTCGAGAAGGCACCCATGCTATCGCGCAAGAGAGTCCTGCGGTACAATATCTCGGTGTGGTCGATGTTGATAACCCCAACATACTACGGGAGGCATTTCTTCAAGTGCTTGAACCATCGACTCGAACTCCGATGCGAGCCGCACTTGAGACCTATGATTTTAGCGCGAACAAACAGCGAGTTCTCTCCAAGATCCTCGCTCTCCTCTCAGAGCAGACAAAAACGCAATCCTACAAAGGGAACAAAAGAGCGTACCCCTAAGCGTGCTGACTCGCGTCCATCATTTTTTGTAGCCCTTCTGCAAGATTTATCTGAGCGCTCCAATCAAGCACTTCTCTTGCCCGCGAATCATCGCCAACAATTCCGGGAACATCACCCTCGGTTTGATCACCAAAGGTAATGGGGACCGCATTCGGAAGCCGCTGATTTATCATTTCGAGTAGCGTATCAACGCTCGTGCGTTGTCCTCCGCAAATATTAAGCGAATGGAAATTCTCTGATTGGAGATGAAGTGCTTTTTCAAATGCATCAACCACATCATCAATGTAGACAAAGTCGCGAAAGCGAGTGCCGGGGCCTCTGACCAATATTTTCCCCTCACGTAAGGCTTGTGCGAGAAAAATACTCACCATCCCTTGTTTCAGATTGTCGAAATTTTGCCCTGGCCCGTAGACATTAAAAAGTCGTAGAGCCACTGCATCAACGCCCTTCTCAGCATAGAGTCGAAGATACTGCTCGCTGAGCAATTTGTTTGCACCGTAAAAAG
>CAYGNZ010000404.1:0-3683 GCA_964351345.1 uncultured Bdellovibrionales bacterium
CCTGGTGCTCCCCGGGTCATCTTAATCCCACCACCGCTTGAGAAGAGCACATAGTATGAGCCTTCTGAGTCACGGAAGATGGCGATGTCATCAAGGCCGTCTCCGTCATAGTCACCAATAACTGGCTTATCTCCAGTGATTCCCCATGGAACATCAACTGGTGCCGCACCTCCACTAAACTCCACATGCCAGAACAGCGTGCCCGCAACATCGGTCAGGATTGTTACATCCGCACGGTTATCACCGTCGAAGTCTCCTGCAACCACTGGTGCGCTTGCCACACCGAGTGCTTGCTGTGAGAATCCAGCCGTGCTGCCGAGCACAAAATTGAAAGTCGTGCCGAAGCGTGCTCCGCGCACGATAAGGTCATCAGTGCCGTCTCCGTCGGTATCGAAACGTGTTCGAACTGAACGAGGAGTTGGGGCGACCACAAAATCACCTTTGTTCACATGGACCTGTGAGTAGCGTTGGGTCACGTTACCATCAGCGTCTGTGACTTTCACGTAGAACCAGACCTTGTCTCCATCACTTACGCCGGAGCCATTCCACGTAAACGAGTGAGAACCAGCACTAAGGTTAGACATTGTTCCAATCAAGGTCCCGTTGAATAAGCGATTGTCGGTGTCACGGTAAATTTCGGCATTAACCGTTGAACTATCAGCGTCTGACGTCTCAAAGGTAATGGTATACTGACCATTGGAAGTGTAGTTCTCTGAGTAGAGCGCCATATAGTCTAGCTCAAGTGCGGTCGCGACTTCGGTGAATTCACCGGGGTCGAGACGGAAGTTTCTCACTCGGCTAAACTCCTCCCAGCGAGTTGATCTTCCACTCACTGCTCCGGCATCTTCAGGGACGTTCGGGTCACGAAGATCCTGCACGTAGGTATTCATTCCCTGCCAAACCCGGCCAGCTTTATACTGCCCACCGTCAGCAACTACGTCACTGTTCCAAGGAACCACACGAGCTACCCAACCTTTTTCAACTTGCGCTGAAGGGGAGGGGTAGTTGGTTGGATCAATTTCCATGCGGAACACCAAGTAGGGATAGGTTCTTGGGTCGATTGGGTTGTTGGCTGCAACTCGCATTGCAATCTGCACATCACTTTCGGACGCTCCGGGTGCGGGAGGATCCGCAAGAACTCGAAAAGTTCTGCCACCACGAAGCGCGTTGCTTCGGTCTGGAAAGCTCGGCTGCGTAAAACGTTGGAACGCCGGGTCGCAGAATACTGGTGCACGGCCATTTGCCTCACAGTTGGCAAGGTTTGCAACGTCACCGTTTCCATCAAGGCTACCGTCCATATCCCACGCATTGTTAAGTGCATCTACGGCATACTCCCGTCCACTATCGTAGTCAGGTGACTGGATGTAGACGCGTGGTCGAGCGGTAACGGTTAGTCTTGCAGAATAACCAGAACGAAGGACTGGACCATCAGCCGCCTCAACTGATCCACGAGTCTGCGCCTCAGTGTAGAAGTAGTACGTTCCTGGAGGAAAAATTCCAGTGTTAATAGTAAAGGTGACTTGTCCATTGGTAGTTGTCTGTGACTGCTGCAAGGCGCTGACAAGAAAACCATTGAAACCAGAGGTGTTGTTGTCTGCATAGAGACGAACTTCTGGATTTGAAAAGAATCCGTTCACATTTGCAGTAACGGTAAGTGTTCGCTGAGAGTCTGCGGTAGGAACAAGTCGAACCCAGTCAATTTCAAAGGTGCTGCCTGCTTGCGCGCCTTGTGAGGGATCGATTCGCAGTGCGAACACGTCTCCGTCCCAATTTCCTGCATTACTACCGAAGTTGCTGGTATCAGTGAGGTCGTAGTTGTAAAGAATGGAAGCATTGTTCGGATGCGAACGGAATCCTTGATTATTGAAAATTCCGTCGTTGGTTGCACGAACCTTTGTACCGTTTGTTAAAAACTGCGGCTGCGATTCGTCGTTTTCCCAATAGATCGCAAAGTTAGAACGTGAAGAATGCTTTAGCTTATACGACAAGACCTTATATTTGGAAGCATCTACCTTTTTGGTGATACCGTGGTCAGACCAAGAGCGGGTTCCCGCAAGGTGCGTTGGATAGAGGTTATCCTTAAAACCAGGAAACAGAGGCATGACGTAGCCTCCTGGTCCGCTCAGTGTTGCTTTAAACGAACCATTTTCGGTTCGGACAGATGACGCCTCTAAGTTCTCGTGCCAGGCACCAATGTTATTTACTTGGGTACCGTCACGAGGGTTGTCTCGTTCGACAGTGAAGTAATCATCAGCTTCTTTGTGCACCACATTTGTTGATGGTGAGGTTAACTGAATACTTTGAGCAAAACTTATTGTCGGAAGGAAGAGGACAAAAAGAAACGAAACTATAGCTTTGTGGTATCTCACGATAAACAACCCCGTCTAGAACCTAAACATCATTACAAAGACCAAAATGGTCATTCTTGCTACCAACCGCTTAGAAGCAAGAGATCAAAACCTGTGAAGGAGTTTGCAATAAGTTGGCCAATCTTTGGGCGTGTAAGGAAAAAGAGAAAAAGTGTAGGTTCCGTCGTTAATTAGCCTTCGCTTAGTGCTATTTGTGCGTAAAGGTACATTCCAGGAACCTGGGAACTTGCTTTCCCAACGCTATGAACGAATGTGCGTAGGTAGAGGGTATCTGAGGGGGTTATCGGGGTAAGACGATGAACTACTAAAACAAGCGTTCTAGCGAAAACAGGAAGGATTTTCACTATTCCGATCGCGCTAAAAAAGCCTCCACAAACCCATACCCCAGGGCCTTGATGTTCGCCTCGTTGATTTCAAGCACGACGATATCTTTGCTAAGCACTTCTCGCTCCCAATCAAAGCTCGACTTTTGGATTGCCGAGGTGTTTGTCGGAACATAGCTGAAGTTCGTTTTCATCGGCCCGGCGAAAGTATCCAAGCGACGGAAATAATAGAGGAGGCTTAAGTCCTCAAACACCTCTGCGTGTAGGAGGTGGTAGATAAGATTGAAACTAAAACTACTTCCGACAAAGACAACCTCTGGTTTTGCGATCGGTGAATCTGCCTCTTCCAATGGTTCGAGCTTGGGATATACATAAGTAGGATCAAAGAATTGCTCCTTACGCCAAACGTTTGCCATGTGCGCAATATCGGAATCCTGACGATTGGGAATGCTGCTAGTAACAGTTGGAGTACAGGCGAGCGCGTGTGCTGATTCTTTCTGGAGCGACATGATTCGCTGGTAAAGTTCGCTTGCGATAGTGCAAGAAGCTGCGTAGCTCCAATGAATTCCGCCTTTTGGATACACGGGGTAGCGCACTTCGTCTCGCAACTCTTTTAATCTCTCGGTGGTGAACATCGATTCCACCTTAGTTTCTTCCAAGTATTTCGCCAGCCGGGCAGCATTACCGCTGCCATCATTTTGGACGTAGCGCTCGTACTCTGTGGGAAGAAAGTCTGGGTACACTCGAGGTTTACTTGCCGAAATGAGCAGCAATAGCTCAACGTCATGTTGCTTGAGCCTTTGACGAACCAATTCCAATCGTTGGGCGAAGTCTTGAAGCGTCTCATCGGATGGACGCCTCTCGGGTTGCAGTTCTGATAAATACTCAAGGTGGAAAAGATGTTTATCTTTTCCGATGAAAACTTTCTCGGAAGAAAGTTCAGCAAATGTCCAAAGGTAGAGTTGGTTGAAGGTAAGTATAGAAATATCTC
>CAYGNZ010000405.1:0-3657 GCA_964351345.1 uncultured Bdellovibrionales bacterium
CAAGGATGAAGCGATGCAATCGTCGCCCCTCGCACTTCAAATGCCGCAAGCTCCTCAAGCGGCAAGCCGCCACTGACATGCAAGACTTCACATTCGTCCCAGCGCTCACGAACCGAAGCGATTTGCTCTGCGGCAACACGAAGCACATTGTCCGCACAGGCAAAAAGTAAAGTAAGGTTTGTAGTATTTGAAAGGAGGTGAACGAGCTCAGGCTGTAGCGACTCTCCAGCTACATACGCAAATGCCTGAGCGTCTGAACTGGGAGCTACCTCAAGCAACTCCTCTGCACGTTCCAGGCTTCGACTGGTAAGTCCTGCCATCCTCTGCCCGGAGGCACGAAGCATCTGCCAATAAGTAAATCCTACCTTGCCAGCACCAATCAGAAGTATCGCGTGCACGTTCCCTTGCGATTTTAAAGAGGCCGCTGCGAGATCTTCGCACAGCACCCATCAAACAAATTACGCGTCTTCCTCTTCAACCACTTTTCCATCAAGAAAGAACCAGCGGTCTCGGACTTTTTCAAAACTGCCGACTTCGTGATGCTTGTGTTCTTCGCCGTCGTGTTCGAACCTTGCGATGAACTCAATTTTGGCGCGAGTGCCTTGCGCCTTCTCATCGACCGAACAAATCTCTAGCCCTTTCCAATCAGCGGACTGAGACCACTGTTTAGCAGACCGTCGATCGAATTTTTTTCGCTCAATCAAAGGAATGGAACGTAGAAGATAATCAATCTCTCCCAGTGCGTAGGCTGAGTATCTTGCACGCATCAGAGCCTCCGCACTAGGAGCATGCTCTTTACCTTCATGGAAAGGTTTGCAGCACTCTTCATAGGACTTTTCAGGATTACACGGACACTCTGACATTTTCTCTTTCCTTATTCATTGCTCAAGAAGCGCTAACTCACTTCTCTGTAAACGTTCTAGTCTGGAGCATCGCACAGAGACGCTCAAATCTCTACCTTGGGACTGACGAAAAACGCAGTTTTTTGGTGAGATCGGCAGGCGCAAGAACCAATGTCGTTCAATAGGAAACCGTAAGGGTTTTACCCGGCGTAGCGGTTTCAAGAACGATATAATAGACGTCGTTGGTTTTTCCGCCGCCTAGGTCTTCGGTAAAAACAAACTTGGAGCTGATGCGCACTTCTGGATCATCAGTTTTAAGCTTTGGTAAATAGCGATACTTTATTACCACACGTTCGCTTGCAAGAGTCACTCGCAGACCATCAGCAAGCTCCTCCACCGCACCTTCTCCCTCAAGGACGCGACCAATCCCCGGACTATTTCTTGTAAAAAGTCGAAATCTTCCGCCTTTAAACACCTGCTGATAGCGCTCACTCTCCTGACAGTATTTTGCCCATTCACGCTTAAAGCTCACCACTGCGCTGGCATTGACCAAGTCAAGGAACTCTTCGATTCCTTCTCGACCCCTTGAGCGATAGCTTAAAGGAATCGGATCCACAGTGCTCCAACGCGTGTGGTAAAAATCCGAAGCATACATCGACTTGCCGGAGAACGCGGCAAGCGGCGCGATATGCCCTCCGTCTTGAGCTGCCCACCAGGTCGCATCAAGCTCTTGAAGGATAAAGCCAAGAAAAAACGTTCGCCCTTCGCCACTATGCGTTGCGATTGCCTCACTGATGTCTTTGCTTAAACCAGTAGAAAATACGAACTTCTCCTCACTTCGATTGAGATACACCGACGCCACGGTGTAACAACTAAGCAATAAGCCTCCAAGCAGCACGGTAAGTCCGAAAAACGCATATACTCGCTTCGGTTTCGCCTCATCACTCGCCAGTTCCCCGACAAAGCGGTCAAACAACAGGGCAACTGCTTGCCCCACGGGGATACACATCAGGAATGCCGCAGGAAGAATCATGCGACGCAGTTCGAGTTGAGGTTTTATATCTTCACCGAACATCGCGAGCAGTAAAAGCCAAACGATGCTTGCTCCAAGCACCACTTGCAGGCGCTTCTCGCGTAGTAAGGTAATCCCTGGCAGAAAAAGAATCAGCAGCAGTGGATTCACCTTAGCCGCAAGCTCTCGCATTCTCTCAACGGCGTGTTTGAGTGACTGAGTAATACTTCCCGCCGAAACTGAATTTGTTACTTGCGCAGCAGCAGCTCGCTTCTCTCCGTCAAAATGCGTGACGTCGGAGCCGGGTAAGGTGTCTGCGCGCAGAAAGGAGGCCACATTGGATTCCTGAAGAAAGGTGAGGATCCAAGGCCCATTGAGTACTAAGAACAAGACCACAAAGGCTAAGATTTTTGCTCCTCGACCCTCACGAAAACTGTGGCGGAAACAAACGAGCGAGACACACACGAGTGGCAAAAACGCGAACGAAGAAAGCGTCCACATTAGAGTAAGTGAGGCAACGAGGAGGAGGAAAAGCATATCCCACCAACTCGGCTTTCGCTGATCAAGCGCCAGTCGAAACGACAGCGCAAAGCAAAGTGGGATCAAGCCAATCGAAACAGAAAAGCCGAGCGTGCCATACTTTAGTAGCCATTCAAAAAATCCCGTGGAAGGGCCAAGTGCAAACACCGCTGCCAACATTGCCGCTTGCGAACTACATCGTAGAACCCGCGCTGCTACGTAGATCGAGAGCGGAATGAGAAACACAAAAAGATACGGAATCAGTATGGTGTAGACTTGCGCATTTTCATACACGGAGAGATCGCCCGCCCACCAAAGTAAGGGAAAGCTTAGAAAGAAGACGTTGAGGACCCAAGAAGGAAAGAACTACCGCGCGGAGTATCCGGCATTCCATTGCGGATTATAAAAGGGAATCGCAGGAAAATGCTCTTTGAGTAAGTGCAGTCTATACAAGAAGGAAGGGTGATCATCACTGAGCAGTAAGCGCCCATCCGCAAGTGCAAGGAATAGACCTGCAATCAGAAGCTGTAGCAGCAACAAACTCGGCAAGCTGAACACTCGCTTGCTCGAAATAATACCTCTCTGGAAGTAGACAAGTAGTGCCGCGCCTGCGCCAAGGTACCAAAACTCGATAATGCTTGTCCCTGGAGGAAAAAACCCGAATCGGCGACTTGCCACATCACTCAGGGCAAAAAAACCAACTGCAAACAGGGCCACGTCTGCACGCAACTCGATATTTTTTAGAGCTTTCCCGAGTGCTGCAAGCAGCACAAGTCCAGCGAGAAGTGCGGCCGCAAGCTTCCATGCATGCGGATGGAGGATAAAAACTCCATTGCCTGAGAGGAAATGGGCATTGCCATACACCACGCCAAGGAGTGCGTAGAAAAACAACGCAGAGACCAGAACTCTCCCTCCTCGAATCATCTCACTCATTCTCAGCTTTTACGTCCCCCTCTTGTACCGAAGACCTACTCAACTGCACCCATAAAGCCGCACCAACAAGTGCGACTACTAATACTTTTGCCCGAAGAAGCAGGCCCACAGCAAGCCCTTGCGTCTCAGTTGCGCCTACACGTTTAAGAAGGAACAAAAACGCTCCTTCCTGTACCCCAAGACCGCTGGGAGTGAGTGGAATCATGCTGACAAGAAGCACTAAAGGGACTGCAACGAAAAGGCCCGCGAGGTTAGGCTGCTCCCAACCTATGGCTCGAGCAGCGAGGTAGGTATTGAGCACCGTTAGGCAGTGGAAAAACAATGAGAGCCAGAGCGCGTGAAACAAGAGCG
>CAYGNZ010000406.1:0-3621 GCA_964351345.1 uncultured Bdellovibrionales bacterium
GGCTTCCTAGATGGCGCGCACGTTTCAAGGCCGTAGCAGTAAGCACGCATTGTAAGTTGCACGCCGCACGACTAGGATTCCTCCATGTCGTGGCACTGTTCTTTTCGTTCGACCTTCAGGCTCTTTCCTGACCCATCCGGGAGGAAGGATCTCTTGGACGCATTCCTAGACAGCGACGGTCTGACCATGGAAGAGGTCTTGGCGGCCTTGCCCTACGATCGAGCTCGAGCCGCGACGCCAGGGAGCCTTCCAGATCCTAAACGCTACCGCGACGGGCGGCAGCTACTGCGAACAGTGGGACTGCTCTTCGATGAGCCTTCAGATGGCACTCGCAAGCTACGGGTCACCCCTTTCGGACATACGGTGAGACGCTGGCGCGCAGACATAAATGAACGGAATGCGCCGGTATTGGGACGGCACGCCGCGCAAGCACTCGCCGCTTGTCAGCTTCGCAACCCCACCAGAGAAGGCCGACAGTATGCCGATCATGTGGAGGTCTTCCCGTTCTCTTTTATTTGGCGTGCAATGCTCAAACTCGAGAATCGTATCACATCAGATGAGCTCAACCGCGAGATATTTCGATCTGAAAATGAAAGTCAGCTCAACGATGCGATTGAAAGGATCGCTCTTTCGCGCGAGAAGAATGACCCAAGCTTATTGCGTCCTGAAGTCGTAACCGAGAGTGCCAAGAACGATCGGATTCTAGTTTGGATGGCGTGGGCGTCTTTCGGATGGACGCTGATTGGAGACAAGCGACAAAGCGGAAGCGGATCCTACGAGATCGCACCACGAGCTCAACGTCTTCTTCGAGAAGTATCGCGCGCTCGTCACAGGCATCGAGACTTCTCTGATGAGGCAGACTATCTAATGCACATCTCTTCTTGCGCCGGAATACCGAAGGATTTGCGATGATGCACTACGGACCGGAGACAGAAAAGCAGATCCAGAACGTGGTCGAGGTTTGCCAAAAGTATGGGTCGAGCTCGATTATCGCTCTTTCAGGGGTACCCGCCACCGGCAAGTCATACATCGCCGCCATAGCAGCTCAAAGGCATGCGGGCGAGCCCACGCGTGTACGTGAGGTTCAGTTTCACCAGTCTTTCACCTACGAGGAATTTGTCGAGGGCCTTCGGATAAATGAACATGGAGCAGTCGATCCGGTGCCAGGTGTGTTTCTCGAGTGGAACAACTTGGCAGCAGACGATGGCGAGCTAAACTACGTTCTTCTTGTAGAGGAACTGACGAGAGCAAACCTCGGATCGGTCCTCGGGGAGCTGCTAACTTACGTAGAGCATCGTGATCGCCAGTTCTTAAGTATGTTTAGCCGAACTTCATCGAGAGTCGCTCCGAACCTTACGATCCTAGCAACTTACAACCCCGTCGATCGTTCGGCTATTGACGTAGATGATGCACTCATCAGGCGCCTCCGCATCATCGACTTTCCGCCATCTGTTGAGATGCTTGAAGAAATGATGCTCCGTAACGGCGTCAGCTCGCATGTCATCCAGCGGTTAAAGGGAATTTTTGAGTCATGCAAAACGAATTTTCCCGCTGATTACGAGACGCTAATGCCATTTGGCCACGGCGTGTTCTCGGAGGTCCGGAGCGAAGACGAGCTTTTCCCACTCTGGCAGCAACGTCTAAGGCGGATGCTGTATCGTCCGCTACTTGACCCACATGCTTTCGCTGAAACCATCGAGAAGCACTATCCTTGGACTGACCCAGAGTATCGCGAACCGGTACCGGCAGGGTCGCCAGCGGAGCCCACCACGCCAACTTCAGAGAGCTAGCAATGAAAGTGTCGGTCGCTGAACGCTCAAGCGTCGAGCTTTCCGACGATGATTGGCGAGCTTTGTCAGGCGATCGATACTTTTGGCACTTGGTTTCAAGCAAGATCTTGCAGGTGGAGGCCACCACCAACAAGCGATTTCGAATTCGTGGGGCGTGCTATGTTGGCAGAGCCCTTGTAGGTCATCGAATTCTTGAGGTGAGAGAGAAGTTTCCCGGAGCTCTCGCTGCGCTTGCAAAAATGGGCTCGGTAGAAAGTCCTCGCGTTGAGCGTGCCCCGTCAGCAGTTGTAGAAGACCTTTCTACCACACCGACGCTGGTTGGCATGTTTCTTCGTGCCGCACGAGCATATCTTTCTACCGCGAAGGTCGTGCGCTACAGGCGCATCCCTGACGCTGGTGCCCTTGTGGGTGGTCGCCTCAATATTCCACGTACAGCCGCATTGAGATCGAGGGGAATGTTCCACAAGGTCGCCTTCGAGCGAACGGTTCTATCCGCAGACTTACCCCTTAATCAATGCATCTACGCTGCACTTCGCGAGATTGAGCGGCTATACCGAATTGCAGACATTACTGTTCAGGACGTAGCGCAAGCGCGAACACTTCGCCTGGGGCTATCTGAATGCCTCGCTAGCGTTGTTAATATTCGACGTTCGGATTTGGCAGACATTGCTGCAAGCGAAGCGCAGAATGAAAACAATAGCGCGAAGGCTCGAGAGGCGGTCGCTCTTGCTGGGGCCATCCTTGACGCGGCGGGCTTCGGTGGCTCCGAAATTTCGCCTCGAACAATTGAACGGTCTTGGTTCATAAACTTGGAGACGTTCTTTGAGGATGCGGTTCGCCGGGTGGTCGGGCGCATACTCGATGGATCAGCGTTGGTCTCAAGACCTCTCAGTCGGCCCTCTCTATTTCAGCCAGGCGCTGGTCGCTATCGTGCTAACCCTGACATAGTCATCCGTATGAATTCTGGAACCACGTCGATCGCCGATGCGAAATATAAGGATTTCACTGACTGGCCAAGCTCAGCGGATGTCCATGAAATAATTTCCCATGCAGCCGCGTATGGAGCAGAAAAGGCAATTCTATTCTTTCCAGATGAATCTGGGGTTGGGATTCGTTCATTTGGTCTGGCCGCGACCGGGTGTTCTCTTTGGGCAGCCGGCGTATCGTTTGACAAACCCGAGGAGGACATAAGGTCTGGGTTAACGGCTGCCGGTCTGGTCACCCCGTGACAAGAAATCGGATAGTCTTTTGTGCGTTTTCGCGAGGTCGCGCAATTCGCACTCCCATATGACCAATACATCCCAGCCGAGCTGCTCTAGTAATACGAGATTCTCTTGATCTCTTTCCTTGTTTCTGCTGAACTTATTCAACCAGAAATCGATGTTTGTTTTCGGCGTGGAAGTTCGAGGACAGCCATGCCGATGCCAAAAGCACCCGTGGACGAGGACAGCCTTGCCAAGCCGCGGGAACACCAAGTCTGGGCTGCCAGGAAGGTCTCTCCTATGAAGCCGGAAACGGTACCCCATCGCGTGGGCGATCTTCCTTACGACCATTTCTGGTCCAGAGTCCTTTGATCGAACACGGGCCATCACTGCGGACCGCTTTTCTTCTGTGTAGATGTCCAAGCTACGCGCAATCCATCGAGGTGGTTGTTAGCTGGCAGGTGCCTTGATTTGACACATACTGGTATCGTCTCTCTGATCCGGGTCGCAAGAGCTCATTGTCGACCCGGTTCGAAACCGCTTCGCGCAGCAAGAAAAATGAATTTGAAAGCAGCATGTTAGCACCTAACCACCAAATCGGCGCAGTCATCAGGTCCGGAGAATATCGG
>CAYGNZ010000407.1:0-3618 GCA_964351345.1 uncultured Bdellovibrionales bacterium
GCTTACCGCTTTCACTAGGGGGTCAAAACGCTCCGTATCCTGGGGAGATACGAAAAACCTCACACAGTTCATTCATCGGCAGACTGCTCGGAAATCTTTCGTAGAATTATTGGTCTGCGGAATACTAAAAAATGTATTGTGATTGCTTGGGGTTAAGCTCCCAAGAGAGGCACAGTTGCTTGAGAAATAGCGCTAGATGTAGGCAAAGGTCTCAGCGAGTTAGGGAAATACTGCCTTCAAGCATCCTTAATTTTCGCCAAAATGGGGCAGAGCTCGATTTAGATCGAAGGCTTCTGCTCCGAAACGCCAGTTTCGAACGAGCAGAGTTCTAGGTTTGGATACCGGCTAAATCGCTGAATGCTTTCGAGTCACTCAATAAACGGCGTTTTTCAACACAGACTCCTTGGGTTATAGTCTCGCCAGGTTGCCGCCAAGAGAGCGGAAACCCCAATTGTCCTCAACACTAAGGAGTCTTGCCGAGATGAGTTTCGAGTCCACTACAACACCGAGAGTAAAAGAAATTCTTAGCTGGTACGCATCAGAGAATGCAGGAGTCTTGACCAATCTTCGTCGACTCCTTTGTACTGGAAATCTCGCAGGGACGGGGAAAATGGTAATCCTCCCCGTCGATCAGGGTTTTGAGCACGGCCCTGCACGCAGTTTCGCGAAAAATCCTGCGGGCTACGATCCGAACTATCATTTTCAACTTGCTATAGAATCTGGCTGTAACGCCTACGCAGCACCTCTAGGCTTTCTCGCAGCAGGTGCTGCTGACTATGCCGGAGAGATTCCGCTGATTCTCAAACTCAACAACTCAGATAGCCTTCGAGGGGATCCAAATCCTTGTCCCGCGCTCACCGCAAGTGTGCAAGATGCACTTGAGCTAGGTTGTGTGGGTATTGGCTATACTATTTATCCCGGTTCAGCTCAGCGTAACGAGATGTATGGGATATTAAGAGAACTAACTCGCGAGGCAAAAGATGCGGGTCTTGCCGTGGTAGTCTGGTCCTATGCGCGAGGAGAAGAGCTGAGCAAGAACGGCGAAACAGCGGTCGATGTGATCGCGTATGCAGCTCAAATAGCAGCGCAACTTGGCGCACACATCATCAAGGTCAAGCCACCAACTGAAGCGCTTGAAGTCGACGCGGCCAAGAAGGTTTATGAAGAGCAGTCCATTCCCATCGCAACGCTTGCTGAGCGAACTCGACATGTCATTGAGAGTGCGTTTAACGGTCGCAGAATCACGATTTTCTCTGGTGGTGCCGCAAAAGGAACCGATGAAGTGTTGGAAGAAATTCGTGGATTAGCTGAGGGTGGATCCTTTGGTTCTATTGTCGGTCGTAACGCCTTTCAACGCCCAAAAGCCGAAGCGCTTAAGCTTCTCGCTGAGATTATGGAAATCCATCGCTCAACTTGCTAGCAAGAAAGCAATTGGGACGTGCTCTCAGCTTAGAAGCGCTATTTGCTTAATTACTCAGGCTTATTTCGTGGCGACGACCACTTGCTTGCTATACCAAGTAAAAGTGCTTAAAATATTGCATAGAACCGTTTTTCAAAAGTCTAAAGCGGTAACATTTGAAAATACAGTATCCAGCAGCGATGAGCACTGGGTCGATTGAGGTCCTCATGTCAGAAGCAAATCTCGAAACGAACGAAGCTACAAGCGGCACACCGGCTCCTACTAGTGGCGTAGTGATCACCCCAAAAGCCATTGAAATGGTTAAAAAGGCACTTGAAGAAGAGGGAATTCCAGACCACGGACTTCGAATCGCAGTGCACGGGGGAGGTTGCTCCGGTTTACAGTATGCCTTGGACTTCTCCAATGAGAGTCGACCAGGAGATTCAATTCTGGAAGTAGAGGGGCTCAAAGTCTACATCGACATGGCGAGCATGCAGTACCTGCAGGGCTGTGAAGTTGACTACGTCAGCGGACTGAATGGAACAGGCTTTAAGTTCAATAACCCCAACGCACAGCGCACCTGCGGCTGTGGACACTCTTTCAGCTAGAACTCAATTTTATTATCCAGAGCATTCAATTGTTTGGGCGGCCATTTGCCGCCTATTAGCTCTGTACTCAGCTTTTCAAGGATGAGGGAAGTGAACGTAGAAGAAATCCAAGCTCTCGACTTACTCAAGTTAACCCAAGACGCAAATCACAAATTGCTACTCATTGATGTTCGCGAGCATGATGAGCATGAGCGAGTAAGAATCGGTGAACACTCATGGTTGATTCCACTTGCCTCAGTGGAGAGCGAAGTTGAGGCAATTCGTGATAGGGCGGAGCAAGCTGATACCACAGTAGTTTACTGCAGATCTGGCGGGCGTAGCGAGATGGCCATTCGCTGGCTTCAGCAACATGCCGGACTAAATGGTCTGAAAAACCTTCGTGGGGGAATAAACGCTTACGCCAAAGAGGCGGACACTAGTCTTGAGCCGTACTAAGTCCTAGATTAAGCGCTTTCTTCTCTACTCAAGTTCCCGATCAAAAATTTCCCTCTAGTTCTAGCCAGAGAGTTTGGAACTTCGGCGAGAATCAGACAAATTTTCTCTTCATGCCTCGCAAATGAGAACCTAAGCACCAAGATTCATTCTATTTAAAGCTTATTTCTCAAAGAAAAACCTTTGCGCATCAACAGGCTAGCTGATACATCAAAAGAAATTATTGAGTCTTAATAGTAGCCATTCGTTACTGGTCTCGACCTTGCCTGCTCTGATAAATCGCAAGCGGGGTTGCAGATGTAGTTTAGCAGCGATTTGGAATCGTTAACGTTAAAGCACCGGTTGGTAAGTCCACTGGTCACAAGGGAGTTATGCGAACAATGCGCGTAAAATCAGCTCTTCTCGCGTTATGTGTTACAGCCTTCGGCATGAGTTCGGCTGCAGTAGCACAGGACCTCTTACCGCGTGATAACGGTATCTATAATTACCATCGGGCACCAAGATACAGACCAAGTGAGTCGCATCCACTGCGAATCTTTGCGTATCTTGTTCATCCCATCGGATGGATTGCTCGTGAAGGAATTTTTCGCCCAATAAGCGCGTTCACTTCAAGCACCACCTTTACTCGTAGCTTTTTCGGCTATCGTGAGCCGTTTGATTACCGTGAGGCTGAGTGCTTCTCGAGTTCAGACGCGATTCCTGATTGCCGACAAGTACCGCCTTACACCAACATTGGTGGAGTTGCCGGTTCTTTGGTTTCAGGTGGTCCGGCTGAAGAGGATATGGCAGACAGCGGAGAGCGTCAGGTATTCTTTCCTGATGTAAACTTCGAGTTCGACAAAGCGCAGCTTAACGACCTCGGACGCGGACGTGTTCGCCAGATCGCTCAGCTACTAGCCTCTGTGCCAAGCCTCTCGGTTGTTATTGAAGGGCATACGGACTTTGTTGGTTCCGATGAGTACAACCAGAGCCTTGGTGAGCGTCGCGCTCAGGCAGTAATCAGCGAGCTGGTTGAACTAGGAATCGATCCAAACCGACTCTCACCGATTTCTTACGGTGAAGGTAAGCCAGTGTTTACTGAGGAAGAAGACTGGGCACGAGCAGTAAACCGCCGAGTGCAGTTCTCAGTAGGCGCTGCAGAAGAGCCTATGGAAGCAAGCGCTGAAGCCGAAGGCTAAG
>CAYGNZ010000408.1:0-3593 GCA_964351345.1 uncultured Bdellovibrionales bacterium
TGCTCCAACCATCCTGGAACTCTGAGGGGTAATTGTTTCTCCCTTCCTCAATCCAGGTAATCACACCTTGATAATTGTGCTGCTGCGCATCAATTTCTGCTAAACGACGTAGTGCTTTTGGTGTGTGTTCCGAGGAGGTTTCGATACCCGCGAAGCTATATCGAGCATCCTCTAATCGTCCGAGTCGATACTGACATTCACCGAGGAGAAAAGTCGCTTCATTCTTCACGACCGCATCGCCCTCTGCGATTGCTCGCTTGTAATAGTCCTCTGAAAGACTCAATGCTCCTTGCTCCTTGAGTGCTTCTGCAATGACAAGCCAGAACTGCGCCCGTAAGGCTGAGGAGTTTAAATCTCGCGCACCTCGCTCGGCAAAGGCTCGTGCTTTCTCGTAGTTTCCTTCTTGAAGTTCAAGAATAGCTCGTCCAAGCACTGCTCTTGCTCGTTCGGTTCCCGTAAATTCGCTATGCGCAAACACTTCGTCCCAAACTTCTCGCGCGGTATCAACAAGACCAAGCGCCCAAGCACTTTTTGCGAGCATGAGTTTATCCGCAAGCGTGCTCGCCTCTCCAACCCGGACAAATGCCTTGAGCGCTTCGTAGTGCTTCCCACGTCGGCTTAGCTCTGCAATGTCCTCAGGTAGCTCCGAAGTTTGAGGTGCGAGGTAGCGAGGTGTCTGCTCTCGATCGTCTGCGACTGCAGTAGTTGCAAGCACAAGCCCTGAGAGAAGCGCAATTATCGTAATTGAGTAGTTTCTTGCCTTCATTAAGCTTCTCTAGTGTTGCAATGAGTTCGCGTCGCTCGCTTGGGGAAGTTCGAGACCTTTTTTCTTGATCTTCTCTACCAGCGTAGTGCGATTTAGATTAAGCAGACGCGCAGCCGCTTTTTTGTTACCCCCAGTGCGCTCAAGCGCTTGTAGGATAAGGCTATTCTCAAAGCGATCGACCACTGCATTAAAGTCGAGGCCTTCTTCAGGAAGCTCAGTAAGTGACATCGAGGCATCGAGCCCATGCTCACCTTGCAGGATATGCTCAGGGAGATCACTCAAATACACTGCATCTGAATCAACGAGGATACTCAATCGCTCGATTAAGTTCTCAAGCTCTCGAACATTTCCCGGCCAGCGATACTGGAGGAAGCCTTCCATTGCTTCATCACTGAACACGATAGGTCTTCGACCAGTCTGCTCAGAAAAGCGCTTACTAAAATGGTTCACCAAGAGGGGAATATCAGTTTTTCGTTCACGAAGAGCCGGTAGCTCAATCGGGAGAACTTGTAGTCGGTAAAAAAGGTCCTCACGAAAGGTTCCTTCTTTTACTTTCTGTTTGAGGTCTACATGTGTGGCGGCAATCACACGGACATTTACCGACCGCGGCTTGATTCCACCCACTGACTCAACCACTTTATCTTGTAGTACCCGTAGGAGCTTCACTTGAAGATGCGGGCTCATCTCGCCAATTTCATCAAGGAAGATTGTTCCACCATCAGCGAGCACAAAACGCCCAGGCTTTGCGGTAGCGGCTCCAGTAAATGCGCCCTTCTCATGACCAAAGAGCTCACTCTCTAAAAGATTGTCAGGGATTGCCCCGCAGTTCACCGGAACAAAGTGCCCTTTTGCATTGCTCGCATCATGCACCGCACGAGCGATAAGTTCCTTCCCCGTACCGCTTTCTCCGAGGATGAGAACTGTGCTGTTGGTCTCGGCCACCCGCTGAACCACGTCGAAGATTTTGTGCATTTGGCCGTCGTTCGTCACCATAGAACGAAACGCGGGTTGTTGCTCACGAACCGCCCCATTGAATCTGCTGTAACCTGGGGTATCTTCGTATTGAGTATTTTGCTCAAACATTAAAACCTTCTCCTATCTCATTCCTCTGTTCTTCAGACTCCACCAGCCCCCGAAACTGGCCCGCTAAACTGGCGCCAGAAGTTCGTCACGTCAGGGAATTGGCAAAGCCTGTGCCAGTGTAGATGCCCCTGACGAAAAATTGGCGCGGATTATGTTCAGCGAATTGTAAAATTCTTTGGCGACTTGCTGTGGATAAGCCGCTAATATACTGTAATGGTTATGTTTTTGGCTTTTTGGCTAATTTTTAACTTCGACTTATCGGAGGCCGAGAAAATAAACTTTAGCTTTTGTGCGAGGGTGTCAGATTTTTTTTGCTCGGGAGGATTGGCTCTCTGGAGTGACGATAAATGAACACTTTAGGAATTGGGGCTAAAGATTTTGCGTAGAAGATTGCACAGCGCTGAACAAGGATTCTAGTGTCAAAAGATCCGGTACTGTTAGCCATCTGACGCCTCAGAGATGGTTTTAGCCTCGCTCCTGACGGACTTTTGCCACCACATCTTGGACGACCTCGCTTGTTTGAAGTTCCGCGAGGCTGCTGCCGAGCTTGCGCCGCCAATTTGGATGCTCGTCTACTGTTCCGGGTAAGTTCATTTGCTCAGTAGAAAACAGAAGATCTTCGAGTTGCACCGCCTGAAGCAAGCTACCAGAGCGAGCAAGAAGCTGGTGAACCGCGACACTTACGTAAGGATTTATCGTAGTTTCTTCGCCAACTCGGTCAGAAACCTCACCCACTTCCCACAACTCATTGGCAGAGAGTAAACGGGTCAAGGCGGCCACATCCCCTACTCGCTCAACTTCGAGCTCACGCTGAACCTCCTCTTGGTGCAGAGAAAGGGCTCTACGAAGCTCTAGATCACTGGCCGCGCAAAAGCCATGGAGTGTAGGGAGATCGTGCGTTGAAGTGACCACCAGCGAGAGTGCGGGATATTGCGCAGGGTCAATAAACTGCTGCTCTTGATCTTTCTCAAAATAAAGCACTTTATAAGATAGCACGCCCTTCTCGTTCATCGCCTCACGAACTCGAGCAGGAACGGTTCCTAAATCTTCGCCGATGACTAGACAATTATTTCGCTGACTCTCTAGCGCGACAATTCCGATGAGATCTTCAAGCGGATAGGATACGTACGCTCCCAAACCATTTTTCACCCAGTACAGTCGCAGCAAGGACATCACGTGGTCTATCCGCACCGCTCCCGCATACTTCATTGAAGCGCGTAGGACCTCGATAAATGGCTTGTACGCTGCTGCTTTCAACCGATGGGGAACAAAGGGAGGAAGTCCCCAGTCCTGACCTTGGGGCGCGAGCTTATCAGGTGGGGCACCCGCAGAGAGCCCTGTCGCATAGAGCGCTTGGCGGGACCAGACTTCTGCGCCACCACTAGAGGAGCCCAGCGCCACATCAAGGTAGAGACCAATCGGTAGCTTGAGACTCTTTGCAAGTGTAACGACTTGCAGTAATTGCCGCTCAGTGGCCCAAGCGACAAACTGATAGAAGCCTACTCGTGAGAGATTCGCTAGATAAAACGCCTCTACCGCCGGACTGCGAGGGTCTTGATACTCTTTGGGCCAAGCGGGAAATCCCCACACGCTAGGATTCTGTGCAACAAAGTGTTCCTGAAGTGCAGAGTATAAGGCATAGCTTTTGAGCGACTCGCCCCCACCTTGCACGAACTCATGGTACTCTCCGGCTAGTTGAGATCTGCGATCGCTGAGATGCTGCTGGCAAAAAACTTGATAGAGC
>CAYGNZ010000409.1:0-3580 GCA_964351345.1 uncultured Bdellovibrionales bacterium
TCGATTTAGCGAAGCAGAAGTGAAATCTCAGTATCGAACATTCAGTATCGGAGTGCTGCTCGCGGTTCTTTGCGCGCTGCTTCCTATTGCGTTTTCATACCTCTACCACTTCGATCGTCAGGCTGAGGTTGTTGCTCAGTTTGCTTCACTTGCCTGGCTACTTGTTGCGGTCTTGTTACTGCGACATCGAGTGATTCTAAAAACAGTTTCAGAAGCAGGCCGTCAGATGGGTCTTCCTCCACGACGAGGAAGTCTGCTTGAGGTGATTGATGGATTCGCCAAGGAGTCTGCCCGCTATCATCGAGCGAACTATGCACTTCGCCTCGATCGTAAGAGCCATGATGGCAGCCTAGGTCACGATCTCTCGCGAATTGTTGAACTTGCCTATCAGGAGGTTAATGCACGGGCGGTTGGGCTTTCGCTGTTTGATGAAGAGTCCGGCCTCTGGTCCCAAGCACTCGCTATGGGGCAACCGAAACATCTTGAAGGGCAGTCTATGCTCGATGGGGAATTCGACGTCACCAGCCTCACCCGCGCGATTAGGCGACGCAAAGAGGTGCTCTTAGTACCACTTCGCTTTGCGGGTACTCTCTTTGGTGCCTTAAGAGTTGAGTTTGACGAAAACGCCAACCCTTCAGATGGGGATATCGAAGTGTTGGAACTACTTGCTGCTCAGGGTGGTATTCTGCTCGTCGACTCGCGTTTTACGGATGAAGTGCTACGTCTGCGCAAGCTTGGGGATGAAACCACTCGGGCGAAGACCGGATTCCTTGCCAACCTTAGCCATGAAATACGTGGTCCGCTAGGAATTATCCTCAACGGGGTAGAACTCTCCCTTGAGGGGCTTGCCGGTGAAGTGACCGAAGCCCAAGGCGAGATGCTGCGAATGATCAAGGAGAGTGGGGATCACTTACTTGATTTAGTCAACGATGTGCTTGATTTCGCCAAAGTCGAAGCAGGTAAAATTGCGGCAACTCCTGTAGAGCAATCTGTTAAAGAAGTGCTCGATGATATTTGCAATGTGGTTCGCACCCAAGCAATGGCAAAAAAGCACTCCCTTGATCTTGAAGAAATTGATCCCACTCTTGGTATGAGCTGCGACAAGCGTCATGCCAGACAAATGCTGATTAACTTCCTTACCAACGCAATCAAATACACCCCTGATGGCGGCAGCATCGTCGTGTCGGCAAAGAAAGACTCCGAGGGTCGAGTGCGAATATCGGTGAAGGACAGCGGAATCGGAATTCCCGAGGAGCAAAAGGATAAAGTGTTTGGCGCCTTTGAGCGCATTGAGGATGAGTACGCGCAGTCGCAAGGCGGAACCGGCCTTGGGATGCCACTCACTCGACGCTTAGCGGAAGTGAACAAAGGACGAGTTGGTTTTGACTCCGTGTATGGTGAGGGTTCTACGTTTTGGGTAGAGCTTCCTGCTGTAGAGATAGAGGCGCGGGATGAAATCGGTGAAGTTGATGAAAACAATCTCGACATGCAGGGCCAGGGAGAGCGAGTGTTGCTCGTGGATCTCGCCTCAGATTCGCGCAAGATGTTGGAGCGCTACCTGGATCAGCATCACTTCAAGGTTTCGGTGGCGGATTCAGCAGCAGAGGTCGTACGTCAAATACGGGAAGGGGAAGTAGAGCTTGCCGTGATTGAAAACGATATCCCAGAACTATCGGGGGAACAGATTGTTTCGACAATTCGCGCGATGCCAAACGGTGCAGGGGTGCCGATTGTGCTGCTCAGCTCCAAAGCCTTTGTGTTTGATATCGAACGCTTTTTAAAACTCGGCGTTGATCGCTGTCTCTCTAAGCCAGTTCCTCTCGGCGAGCTCGCGCTAACCGCACGCCGCCTGATTGACGAGAACAGAAGTCTGGATGAGAGCCGAGAGGATTAGCGATGAATAATATCCGCTCTTCCTGGGCCCACAGACACCGTGCGTACAGGCACTTGCAGTAGCGTTTCCACCCGCTCAACGTAGGCCTGCGCATTTTTAGGCAAGTCCTCAAACTTCCGAATCAGAGACAGTTCTTCTTTTGGCATATCCCAGCCCGGGTGCTGTTCGTAGACCGGCTTGGCACGGGGGAGATCCAGCGTAGGTGGAAAGATCTCGGTGCGCTCACCAGCTATTTCGTAAGCGGTGCAAATAGGAATCTGATCGAGATACCCAAGGACATCAAGATTGGTCAGACAAACTTCAGTTGCGCCTTGCACGCCCACTCCGTAGCGCGTTGCTACCGCATCAAGCCAACCAACATCACGTGGCCGTCCTGTGGTTGCCCCGTATTCTCCCTTATCCCCACCTCTGCGCCGGAGATTCTCAGCCTCAGCTTCATCTTCGATTGCAGAAACCAAAGTGCCCGTTCCCACCATACTGGAGTAAGCCTTAACCACCGCAATGATGCGCGTGATCTGATGCGGCGGCACCCCGGCACCAACTGACGCAAAGCCGGCGAGGGTAGAGGAGGAAGTAGAGTAGGGGTAAATGCCGTGTTCTAAGTCTCTGAGCGTTCCAAGCTGTCCCTCAAGGAGTACCTTCTTGCCCGCAGCTATTGCTTCTCTCAGCATCAGCGAAGTATCACAAAGTAGCGGCATGATGCGCTCTCGGTACGGCTCGATTTCTTCAAGTACCTCTTCTACCGTAATCGTGGGTTTGCCGTAGAGATGCTCGACCAGAACGTTGATGCTCACCAGCGACATTTCAATCGCCGCGCGTAGCGCCTCGGGATCTCGAAGGGTCGCGAGCTGAATTCCTTTTTTGCGGCATTTATCAGCGTAAAAAGGAGCAATTCCCGATTTGGTTGAGCCGTACGCTTTCTCCGCTAAGCGTTCTTCCTCGTATTGATCGAGCAAGACATGAAAGGGGAAGAGAATGTGCGCTCTATCAGAGATGCGCAGAATGGGCTCGGGTACACCGCGCTCTACAAGCTCATCTAACTCCGCAAATAGCTTCTTAAGATTTACCGCAACGCCAGTTCCGAGAACATTCACCACCTTGGGAGCGAAAACTCCAGAAGGGAGTAGGTGAAGCGCGAATCGTCCGAAGTCGTTGTTAATGGTGTGTCCGGCATTACTTCCGCCTTGGAAGCGAGCGACATAATCTGCCCCTTCAGCCAAGGCATCAACGAGCTTCCCTTTACCCTCATCACCCCATTGGGCACCAACGATTGCCGTGACAAGACTCATGTATTCTCCTCCGAAGTGGATTTTAAGGTAAAAAGTTCAGCGATACATTGCTCAATTCGCCCTTCCGCAAAGCAACAAAAATCCGCCCACAAGTATCCGCCGCAGAATCCCCGTGTCTGTATAGGCCTGCTGAATTAAGCAATTTCTGCACAGAAGCCCGGGTTTTCGAAGCATCTTGGTCTGGACTGATTTTTTAGGAAGCCCGCATTCGGACAAAACATTCTTAACAGAGATTGCTCGTTCCTAGAAGTCATTAAGCAGAAATTGAGCGAAAAAAGCCCAATGCTCCAAGCCTTGCAGGCAGAGGAGAAGCGATCTGCGGTTGCTGATGAATCAGTGGTGATATACTGCTCCCATTATAAAGTACGGCTTTTTAACACCTGTTCGAGGAGCAGTA
>CAYGNZ010000410.1:0-3571 GCA_964351345.1 uncultured Bdellovibrionales bacterium
GTGATTGTCAAGCCCGCGGGATATACGCCGCTCTCTTGTTTGAGACTTGTAGAGATATTGCACCAGGCGGGTCTACCAAAAGAGTGGTGCCAAGCAATGCCGATACGCGATCGAGCGGCTGCGACCTCACTGGTGACAGATGATCGCGTGGCATTTTTCTCCTTTATTGGTAGCGGTGCAGTCGGCTGGTCTCTTCGCTCCAAACTTGCTCCAGGCACTCGTTGTGCGCTTGAGCATGGGGGAGTTGCGCCAGTGGTGGTCGCAGAGGATGCGGATCTTGACGACATTCTACCTCGGCTTGCCAAAGGAGCTTTCTATCATGCCGGTCAAGTGTGCGTTTCTGTACAAAGAGTTTTTGTCGCTCGTGCCATCGCAAGAGATTTCGCTGAACGCTTAGCGAAAATTGCACGTTCGCTTAAGGTGGGTGATCCCACTCTTGAAGACACCGATGTGGGACCGCTCATTCGTCCTGTAGAGGTAGAGAGAGTTGAGCAGTGGGTCCTTGATGCCAAAGAACAAGGTGCGGAAGTACTTTGTGGCGGGAAGCGACTGGGTGAGACTACCTATGAGCCGACGGTGCTCTTTGATCCCCCTGCGGATGCCCAGGTGAGCCAGGAGGAAGTGTTTGGACCGGTGGCGTGCGTCTATCCCGTTGATTCGATTGACGAGGCTGTTTCTCGAGCGAATGCATTGCCGTTCTCCTTTCAGGCAGCGGTTTGTACAAAGGCACTCGATACGGCGCTATATGTGCAAGAAAGAATCAATGCGGCAACGGTGATGGTCAATGACCACACCGCATTTCGCGTTGACTGGATGCCTTTCGCGGGTCTGAAGCATTCCGGATACGGTGTGGGAGGAATTCCTCACACCATGCATGACATGCAAACAGAAAAATTGCTGGTAATCCGTAGCGAGGCGCTTTCCTAGGTCTTGGGGAGTATTGGCCTCGCACCGCTTGTATTGACCCCTGTGTGTGCTTTCTGAGTGGCGAGACGGATGAGGGATGTTCTAGAAATTCAAGTTCCGCCGGCTCTGCGTGATGCCGAAGAGGTGCATCGTGAGCTCCTCGCCGAGCAACTAGGTGTTGCAAAGAATTCGCTCCCGCCTATTCGACTTCAGCGACGTAGTCTTGATTCTCGGCGTAAAAATCCTCGCTATCTTTTGCGTTATTCCATTGGAAAAGATGCCAGCGAGGTGAGGATTGAGGCTCCTGAAATCCTCTACCGAGATGTCACCGCAGAGGAAGAAGTACATATTGTTGGAGCTGGTCCGGCTGGACTCTTTGCTGCGCTGCGATTGATTGAGCACGGGTATCGACCGATCGTTTTTGAGCGGGGTAAGGAAGTGCGCAGGCGGCGCTTCGATGTCGCCGCGCTTTCAAAGCAGGGGCGCCTGAATCCAGAGAGTAATTATTGTTTTGGTGAGGGTGGTGCGGGCACATTTTCTGACGGGAAGCTCTACACTCGTTCAACGAAGCGAGGCGACGTGGTGAGGATTTTACAAAACTTTGTTCGTCATGGAGCTGATCCCAACATACTCATCGAGGCACATCCCCACATTGGTACTAATAAGCTACCAAGAATCGTATCGAACATGAGAGAAAGCATTGTGAAGGCGGGAGGTGAAGTGCTGTTTGATTCGAAACTTGAGGATATCGCCTTTGATTCCTCGGGGATTACTTCCGTCACTATCGCGGGGCTCGGGCGCGTGCCGGTGAAACACCTGATTTTAGCCACCGGACATTCTGCTCGCGATGTCTACTCCTTGCTGCATACCCGCGGAGTGGTGCTCGAACCGAAACCTTTTGCACTTGGTGTGCGAGTTGAGCATCCACAATCCTTTGTTGATTTGATGCAGTATGGTCAGCATCCTCGACATCAAAATCTTCCCGCAGCATCGTATGCACTTCGAGCTCAGAGCAGTGGCAGAGGCGTATTCTCATTCTGTATGTGTCCGGGGGGAGTGATTTGTCCGGCAGCGACCGAGGAGGGTGGGGTGGTGGTAAATGGTTGGTCGCCTTCGAAACGAAACGGACGTTACGCGAACTCGGGGATTGTTCTTGAATTGACGTTGGAGGATCTGCTCAAGGAGAAGCGCGGGGAGGAGCTATGGTCGGGTTTGGAGTTCCAACGTGAAATAGAGCAACGTGCATTTGCTGCGGGAGGCGGAGAATTTGCCGCGCCCGCACAGCGTCTGAGTGATTTCGTCTCAAGGAAAAGCTCGAATAATTTGCCGGGATGCTCCTATAAGCCCGGTGTTGTGCCCTGTGATCTTTGGGAGGTATTAGGTGAGCGGCAATATCAACGCTTACGTGAGGGCTTGGCAGAAATCGCGAAAAAAATACCCTCCTTCATTAGCGATGAAGCGATCGTGGTCGGTACCGAGTCTCGAACATCCTCTCCAATTCGGATTCCTCGGGACGGAAGAAGTCTAGAGCATCCTCAGGTATCAGGACTCTACCCCTGTGCAGAAGGCGCTGGGTATGCGGGAGGAATTATGTCTGCTGCAATCGATGGGGAGAGAATCGCAGATTGCATCCTCAGAAAACGGCAAACGTCCTGACCGTAATTATTCAGGAAAACTAACTACTTTTTCAGTTGTTCACAGAGTAAGGCGTGCTGCTTCCATTAATAGCACCAAATCAACCATTGAAAGAATCAATGGAGAACCACTTTTCAATTGGCCGTGAATGCTGCATAGTATGCGCAGGAGAAAGCCCTAGGTAAGGCCTCCGGGTAGTCGTTCTTGCTGCAGCAAATGCAGTTTCTAGTGCGGTCGCTTTTTAGTTGCCTTTCACAGAGCTGGGGAAATCTCGGTTTCAAAGATGAAAGGCGTTTCGATTAATTGCAAATATAACCGGGCAAATTAATGAATAAGGCAAAGCTTGAATATCTCTGGCTCGACGGTTCGGAGCCGACACAAGTCCTCCGTGGTAAGACCAAAATAGTTAGAGACTTTGGTGGAACATTAGAAGATTGCGAAATGTGGTCCTTTGACGGCTCCTCCACAAATCAGGCGGAGGGTAATTCTTCTGACTGTCTGTTGAAGCCGGTCGCACTTTTTCCTGATCCCGAGAGAAAAGACGCCTACCTGGTGATGTGTGAAGTATTCGCAGCAGATGGCAATCCACACGAGACCAACGGTCGTGCGACGATTGATGACGATAATGCTGAATACTGGTTTGGGTTCGAGCAAGAGTACTTCCTCTGGGATCCAGAAACTGACAAGCCTCTCGGCTTTCCAAAAAATGGTTATCCTGGACCGCAGGGACCATACTACTGCTCGGTAGGAGCAAAAAACGCCTTTGGAAGAGAAATTGTAGAAGAGCATCTCGACTTATGTCTCGAAGCCGGCCTGAACATTGAAGGAATCAATGGGGAAGTTGCGGCAGGGCAGTGGGAGTTCCAGGTGTTTGCCAAAGGAGCTGCCGAAGCGGGAGACCAGATTTGGGTAGCGCGCTACTTGCTTGAGCGGACTGCTGAAAAATACGGTGTTGCGGTGAATTGGCATCCAAAGCCACTTGGTGCGCTTGACTGGAATGGTTCAGGAATGCACGCAAACTTCTCTAACG
>CAYGNZ010000411.1:0-3561 GCA_964351345.1 uncultured Bdellovibrionales bacterium
TATGAACGCAATTAAGGAGCGCTTGGAGATCAATATCGAGCATTCGAATTGTTGCTCCTTCACGATTGTTATAGAAGGAGTTTGAGTATCCCACCGGGCGACCGCTTATACTTCCTGCGCAATTGTTCAAGGCAGTGGTTCTGCTTGTATCGATGGTGTTGCTGCTGTCGCGAATCTCAACACCACTTGCCCCAGCCGAAGTCACTGGATTGTTACTGCCGTTTAGATGCAGCACAAGACGAATATCCGCGTTATCCCAATACACCTCACCTGGGGTCGGGTCGAGAATCTCTGGCTCAGGAATGGTGACTTCTATTACCTGAGTCTGAATCATTTCGTTCCAAGGGGCGAGATCTGCTTCGCTCAGTTGCACCCGAGAAGAGCAGCTCGGGATGAGTGCGGTGAGATTGGTGGGATCAATAATCTCTACCGGTCTGCTATTACAGGAGTTTTGGTTTTTCCTGCCGCGGTAGAGTTCTCCCGCGGTAGTTACTTGCCCTTCAATCTCTAAGTTGTTGTCGGTATCAAGATAGAGGTCTCCGTTGGTGTGAACCGGCCCAGCAAGATTCATGAATGGACCAGGAAGGATCTCTAAGTCTTTGCTGTAGAACGCGGCGAATTGAAACATCGGTACTAGGCGAGACTTGAAGCGCAACTCAAGTATCGCCTCTACCTCATCTCTTTGATTGGTGCTTTTGGATACGACGGTGTAGCGATACTCTTGTGCGCTGAGATTTTGATAGCGCTCGCCCGGCGGGATGGTAATCACGAGTGGATTCGCCGGGTCCTCTTCAACATAGGTCGTCGCGGAATGATTGCCAAAAGAGGTAGTGGTGCACTGATAGTCTCCAGAGCCATTGTTTGCCCCGACGCATTCATTGCCAGCGCTGGGGCTTGTTCCCGAGGGGCGATTGAACCCAACAAAAATTTGTCGGATCTGTTCAGCACGGACATTGAGACCCGCTTCAGCCGCATAGAATCCTCGAACGCTGTCTTTGTTGTGACGAATACTGGTTGACTCAATTCGACTTACTACCGTATAGGCGCCAAGCATAGCACCCATCACGCTGAGCATTAACAGCACGGCAAACATAGCAAATCCTTGGTTTGCCTTCGTCAGAAAAGATGAGGTCGGAGTGAAATTCATGAGAGCCTCAGAGCGATAAAATGTTACGTGGAAAATAACGCGAGATAATTCGTGAGTTCGCTTCTTGCTTTCCCGTTCTTTCCGTACCGCTTGCATCAATCTGTACTGATTCAAGATCGGACCAATCATTAGAAGAATCAAAGCTATCGAGCACCGTTCCGTCTTGCATAATCGCTTGAACTTGAATATCGCTCAGTCCAAACACGACATTCATCGGATTTGCGGTGTCATCGTTGAGAATGACTTGCAGAATATCGCCACTGCCAAGCGTATCAAGGCGATAGCGCCATTCTTCAAGCGCGTAGACGGCGGAGTTCTCCGCTGCATAGTCATTACTCAATGCGCCTGTGGATTGTTCTACATACAGCGTTGAGCCCGAATCTGTTTCGCTCACGTAGGTGATGAACTCACCATTCCCTGTAGCGAGGTTGTAGATGTAGACGCGGGCAGTTCCTCCGTTCTCAGAGCGGTAGGTCGACCAGGCAGCGAAATTTGAAGATTGTGCCCCATACACACAAGCGGGTGAGGCACCAACTGAAGCTGAGGAGAGGAAAATCTTACTATCACTGCTGCCTGCGGCAATGTCCTCACAGACGGTCAGTACCTCATCAAGTACGTTGCGCCGAACAATGAGTTCGTCAGGCGCTCCAAGCGCGCCATCGACTATTTCAATCGCCGGGAAGCCTGCAGGCAGTCGTTCGCCCGCTTGCCGAATATCGACTCCCATCATTTCAACCGCACCGCGTAAGTTCTGATTCAGTCGAGTGCGCGCGAGGTCAAGCTCGTAGATATTTTGATTGGCGAGGGTGACGCCCATAGTCATCGCGATTAACAGTAGACCGACCACTGATGCAACCATCAGCTCGATAATGGTCATCCCCTTATCGCAATTGAGTAAAAACGGTTTCGACTGCAAAGGTCGCTTCTCCTTTATAGGTAACGCCAACGGTAATATGTCGAGTGTTGGCACTCGAACAAAACGAGGCCTCCAGGCAAAATGTGGTGGTGACGAGATAGTCCCGTCCGTCAATGGTTATCGTTTGGGTGGGGGAGCTTCCTGAGGACGGAAGAAGGTTGGGGTCGGTCAGCCGCAGGGTATCGAGCACTTGCTGTGCTGCGGCAATACTTCCTCCGCGAATTTCCATATCTGAGTTGCGTTTCAGCACGCTGCCAAACACGGGCGCCATTCCACCAAGCACCAATCCGAAGACAAGCATCGCGGCCATCACTTCTAACAAGGTAAAACCGGATTCTTGATTACGAAGCATTAGTTTGACTCCCGTACGGCTCCGCCGAGAAACACCTCGACGTCTCGGGTTGCTCCAGATTCATCGTCTCGAATCGTGACGGTGATGTTGGCGTTGGCCAAACCTCGAGGGTCAAAGCACGTGGACCAAGAGGTGTTGCTAAAGCTTGCTCCGAGAGGCAAGTCGATAAAGAGATTCGGTTGGGCAGTTGTCGCGGTTGAGCAAGAGGTGCCACTAAAGGTCTGCATTCGGATAGGACTTGCGGCTGATACGACGTAGGCGGTGGTGGTTGAGATTGCACGGGATCGGACTTGCTTGAAAAATCCCATAGTTTGTTGAGCGCCATTTCGTAGCGGATTGTTCAGGGCTCCCAGATTGCTCACCGCGGTAGAAAGCAGGATGCCGATCAGGAAAAGCACCACCAGAAGCTCAATCAGACCAATTCCTGATTCGCCCAGAAACGCCCTAGATTGAGGAGTAGCCGACTCTGGAGCTACGAAAACATTTCCGGTGTAATTACCGTATTTTGTTCGGCTAATCATAAAAAAACCAATAATGTGTGATGCTTACTCAACCTTGGGAGCGGGGAGCCGAGAAGGTTTTGTAAAAGTCAGTAAAATAATGTGCAAAACCTATGCCGAGCAGGCAGCCTCTTGCGGATTTATCTGCCAATTTGTAATGTTTCTAGGCACACCTTGGGTTTGGTAAGTGTTCGGACTGAGCCAATGGCTGGGCTTCTGCTGCTTGGGTCAAATACTCACAGCGAGAATGTTCTTCTTTGCGGGCTTCGTGCAGCGTATCCGCTAGAGTAGCACAGTGTCCCACGACCCATTTTCTTTATTTTTGATTTTTGCGTGGCAGCGCCAAAGGCGTGTGACTTGGATGTATAGTGAATGATTTTGCTGGAGGTAGGTTGAGCGAGCAAGGGGATGCGCCAAAGGCAGAGACGCGCGGTGGCGAGAATCGAGGGAAGCGTAAGGTTCGCCCGAAGAAATCCTCACGCCCTCGACGGCGCAGTGATGAGGATACCGACGGAATCGGGGAGATTTCTGGTAAAACGTTACCAGGTAATCCACTGATCCTTTCGCGCGAAGAGCATTCAATTTCACGAAAAAACATCGATGAAGACGCGCTGAAAGTCATGCGGCGTTTGATTCGCCATGGCCA
>CAYGNZ010000412.1:0-3546 GCA_964351345.1 uncultured Bdellovibrionales bacterium
GTCCCCTCATTTACCACATCACGCGCCGGGTTATCAGCAAGTCCAATGATTGAGGGCACGCCCATGATTACCGCTGCCCAATGCAGCAAGGCGATAACACCAGGGTTTGAAACCCCAGGGAAAAACATTTTTGTTCCACCTGAGTAACCTAAGGACTCATGCGGAATGGTACCGTTTACGGCAACAATCAAGTCGTAGCCATCAAGAAGAAGTTTGTTCACACCTACAGAGAGAACTTCGCGCAAATTGCCATTGGTTTTTTCGGCGATAAACTCGGCACTCAGATCAACTATGTGTACGAGTTGATTTGGATCATCAAATTCATGATTGCGCATTGTTCCCACAAGCGGATGAGTCTCCTTTGAGATACCGATTTTCTTAATTATCTCATCCTCTGACATTGCGCGGTGGGTGCCACTGGCATTGATGGTATCAAACTGCTTTAGCCCCTTGCCTGTAAGCGCTTCATACAGCATTGGTATGATTCGCTCCGAATAGTCTTTTCGTGAATAATCATTGTGAATGACGAGCACCTTTTCTGCTCTCTGCAATTCTCCGAGAGCAGACTCAACTATGCTATCAATCTCTTCGTTTGAAAGGGCTCCGTCTTTATTCTCAGCTTGAAGTAACTCCATCTTCTCTCTCCACTCCTATAGATTAACCACGGTGCGCTGTTGAAATTCTTCTGATTCTGCTACTTGGCATGCCTTTGCCACATCAAGCGCCCAGACACTGGCATTCTGCATCGCAATGGAATTAACCAAATAGCGAGCCGCAAGATTAGTGAACCAACGCACCCCTTCTACTGGCGGTCCCATCGCGCGTAAGTGTTCGTTTGCTTCACCGCGTCTTCCAATCAGGCGGAACGAGCGGTCAACCTCCATCCCCGCAGAAGTGTAAACCGAGACCTTCGTATTCTCGATTGCCATATTGCGATATCTTCTAACTAAACCTCGTTTTAGCAGATTTCTGTACAATAATGAGTCTTCATTTTCCGCACGAAACGATGGGACTCGCGCTTCAATCAAAATATCAGCCCGTCTTCTTGAGTCCTTTACCCGAGGGCTCTCAAACACATAGCATTTCTCCGCCTCGTTCCAGCAAATACTTGGGTCTGGCCCAACCTCAAGGTCTAAGATACCAGCATCCGCCAGTGCTAAAAGCTTTTCAATATTATCCGGCGGGGGGCCAATTGAAATGCGATTATAAAGCGGATAAAAATGCTCAACGTAGCGACGATGCGAGTCTGGTAACAGACCGCCATAGTTAAGGGTATACCGAAGGTTATCAACTAGATCTGATGGCACCAAGGTCGCAGCTTTTAGCGGACTAGAGAGGTTTCCCTTAAAGGCAGACTTAAGATCCTGAACAATGAATTCGCGGGTGAGTTCTGAATACTCAGCTTGAGTTACTTCAGTTGCTAGGTTTCTCAGTGGTTCAACAAGAAAATGGTAATCAAAGGGGAAATCCTTTCGAGGAATGCGAGTATTAAGAAAGTGCTGCACTTCCTCCTCTGTCGTGCAGCTTGCGTACGAGGAAGCGATTCCCTGGCCGAAAAACGCGCGCAGAAAAACGTAGTGAGCTTCCCTTTCTGCAAGCTTCACAATTGTATTGCGGAAACAATGAGCTTCAGAAGGAGAAGAGGCTGCATACTCTTGCTCAACAATCTTTTTGCTAATGAATCTTGAGCAAAAGTAATCTTTTCGTGCGTAAGCAGTATTTAGAAAAAGCTGCAAAAAACGCTCCCCGTATTTTGCGCGGTAGAACTCGCTTGCCATGTCTAGAATTAGTAGCGGTAGTATCTGTGATTCGAAGTGAAGTTTTCCGTCTTTTCTTCCCGTTCTTAGTCTGTCAATTTCTGCAAACGTGAGAAATCTCGCCTGATACTGTTCATTTCCTCGCTGATTAATTCCTTTGGCATAAAGAAGTATGTCCGTGCGAGAAAGTGCGAATATTTTCGCTGGTTCATTACCCTTATTGCTCCGACGATATTCTAGCTTACCAAAAGCATCGCGATGAAAAGTCCCTCCCCGTCCGGCGGTTAACGCTAGCACGACATCAATAAACGCTAGTCCCTTTCCACGTACTGCTAGACGAGATTCAGGAGGAATTTTTTCGTATGAACACGAGGAATCAATTGGGTAAGGGTCAAGAATGTGATGCTGCGTCGATTCGGCTTCTAGGTCGGTTCTTTTGCGCCGATTCTTGCAGTGCCCTGTGATAAGCAGAACATGATCAAATGTATCACTGGTTAGAAGTTGTTTCTTACCTTCTAGGGCATAGATGCGATAGGAAGACCCTGTTTGTTCAACATCGCAGACTTGAGCGTCTCGTAGTTTTACAGAAGTATTCTCCGGGAGGGCTTGAAGGAGACCGTTGAATGTATCGGAAAGATAGGCGCCGAACTCGTTGCGGAAGGAAAACTCGTGTTCTTCGATCTTTCTCCCCTTGCGGTTGAGATAAGTACAAAGTGTTTCGAAGGGTATTATTGGTGGATAGTTGCTCACATCTGCAACTTCAACGGTTTCATCTGCAAATGCGGTGGTTTGCCCAGCGATTACGTTTAGTCTGTTCGTTGCGGCTTGAAAAACACTATGAACTGCTCCTCCACCGAAGCAACCGCTTGAGTCAAAGACATGCACCTCAACGCTGCCTTGAAGCTGTTGCGATTTGTAAAGAGTTGATAGTACCGCGCCCAAACGCTCAAGCGCATAGACGCTTCTTGGCCCTCCACCAACGATCGCAATTCGATGTTGCATTGCCTGACTCCCCAGAGAAGAAACGAAGTTTTCTTCTTAGGGAGTAATCGGCGATTGAATGAATAAGTTTCCGAGGAAAGGAGTTGGTATTGGCTTTTGAGAGCTTGAGTTGTAGTCTTGGAGGATGCGGAAGAGAGCTTTAACTAGCGCTGCCATAGGGAACCCGACTGAGCTAGCAAGTAGTGTATGTTCGACAGATTAGTCTTAGTTGGCTAACCTCTGTTTCCGAGTCTTTTCGATTTTGGAGATTGTTATCATCATGTGTGCTGGCAGAAATAAAGCCATGACCTGGGTATGCATAGTCCTAGTTGTGCTACTCCTTCTTTCGTGGTGTTCAGATAATGGCCGGTATCAGATTATTACCGACCGCAAGTTTGGACTGTTCCAATTCTTGCTTGATACGAGAACGGGAGCAACTTTTAAGACTGTGGCACAACTGCAAGAAGGCTCCGCTCAGAATTGGAAACTATTCCGTAAACCTCTTCCTTGGAAATGTCGCTGGTTAAACAGCTGCGAACTACCACGAGTATTTACGGAATCCGACTTCATGACTCCCGAAGAAGAATTTCAGTATCAGCAAGAGCTTGACCAGAAGAGAAAAAGCAGAACAGAGTCAGAGAAGTTTTCAACGACGTCTAAAAGTCGTGCGCGCGATAAATTCGATGAGATATATGATGAAGTCAATAAAGCTGACGCAGAATCCGTAAAGGAAAGGTAAGAGAGTCAGAAGGAGGTGAGGTTGTGAATGTTCATTAAGATGCCTGAAATAGAAATAGGTCAGGATGAT
>CAYGNZ010000413.1:0-3532 GCA_964351345.1 uncultured Bdellovibrionales bacterium
GAACCGACACCTGAGCTGTGTTCACTGTCGTGAATTTCTAGGGCACCTGATTGGCGAGCAGAAAAGAGTCGAGATAATTGGAGCTTTTCCTCTTCGTCGATTTTCCCGTCAGCATGGATGAGCTGAAGCAGCTCTTCATGCTCGGCATTGCTTATCGATTTCGAAGCTAATGCAGCATCGACTCGTTCGATGAGTGTGCACGCCCTGCGTCTTTCTGTCTCTCTCTGTCGCTTATCCGCCTCAGATTTCTCATGTTCCTCGGACTGCTGTTTCGCTGCGTTGATACTCTGTGCAGAGTCGACAATGGTGACTTGACCTGATTGGACCGCGGAGAACACGCGTGAAAGCTGCTTCTGTTCAACCTCATCAATCTCACCATCAGCTTGAATGCGTAACAGAATTTCGTCGTGTTGAGCCTGGGTCATCTCCCCTGAGGCAAGCGAACGCTCAATGATTTCGTCTATGGTATCCATACGCGTCTAGGCATCTCTTGAAAAAGTTAGTATGCTCCGTAAATCCGTTTGTGCCGGCGATACTTTTTCTTTTTTTCTTCTTCGTATTCTCGTCGTAGACCTTTTGCCCATCCCTGGAGGCGAGACCGTTCATAGGATGCCTCTGCGTGCTCTTCGGAGCGATCGAGAATCGCATGCGCACGCTTTGAGGTAATGCGAGAGAGAGCTTCAGCAGCATCCATACGCACACCCATATCTCGTGAGTCAAACGCTTGCTCTAAGATGTCAACCGCCTCATGTCTGTCTATGCGGATAATTGCTTGCATTGCCGCAGTGCGTAACGCCGCGTCGTCACTTCTGCTGGCGAGCGCCAAAGCGTCGAGGGCACCATCGGCCGATGATCCCATCCGCGAAAGCTCATCAATTGCTTGCATCTGTTGCTCCAAAGAACCGCGTTCAAGTTGCGCAGTGAGGCGTCCGATCTCTTGGCTTCGTGATACAAAAAAATTAATCACGAGTGCGGTAGGTAGTGCGACAAGCACTAAAATTTTCTGCTTTTTAGAAAACGTTATTTTGCGTGCAGACATAATTTCCTCCTCTTTGCCTGTTATGAGTCGCGAGAAGCGTTTCGTGCCGTGGGTAGAGGGATTGTTTTTCGCTTTTTCCGAGAGCGCGAGAACGCAAGGAAATCTGAGGTATTATAAGTAATTAGCGATTTCTAGCTTGCGCTATCCAATTGAATTCAGCAGCTCAGAAGGAGCGGCGGGTAGATTAGGGCATGCGGCGTTGGTATTCTGAGCTTCCATCGGCGGCAATCGCGTAGCGAAGCAAGAGCCGCTTCTTGGCGTAATTCCTTATTTAAATCTCGAGCATTCCAGCTGAGTGCTTTTGCAGAGATGTAGTGTGTATGGCCGTAGTATCTGCAAGGTTGTTCTACGCGGGAGCAAACCAGGAGACGTTCGAACGTCTGAGGGTGCTTTGCTCGCGAGTAGAAGAATTCAACCTCTGCCTGGAGAGGGTTCAAACGTACGAGCAGCTTCTAGAGAAGATTTTCACCGGTTACGTTGATTTTTTTATTATTGATGAGTGCGTATCGACACCAGAGAAAATATTTCAACTGCAAATTCTCGATGGCAGTCAGACCTCAGTTTCTCTCGCGCTCATCGGCAAAACCATCCGTGAACCTCGCTGGTCAAATTGGAAGCAAGACCGTTTTTGTTGCACGGAGATTACGATTGGAGAACTTACCTGCGCGATTCGTCATGCAATTCAGCGTAGAAGTCTTCGCGCCGAGGTCGATTATCGCCTCTCGTATGAACGACTTGCCAATGAGGTCCTTTCCTCATTCATGGAGATGCATCCCGCGAAAATCGATGCAACGGTCACGGAGGCCTTGAAGTTAGTCGGGCGCTTTGCCGAAGTAGAACACAGTTTTGTTTGCTTGTTTTCTCCTGATGGCAGCATTGTAGAAAAGACCCATCATTGGAGTGCTCACGAAACGCGGTTGGCGCCGGGTAATTTCTTCGACCGAATTTCTGTGAATCAACTTCCCTGGTTTATCGAGAAAATACGGCGAAACTGTATCGTCTCATTTACCAGCAGAGATGAACTCGCCGCTGCCTCAACTCTTGAGCAGTCCTATTTTTCGTCTACCGATGTTCGCGCCATGATGAGCGTTCCGTTGCAACGTCGGGGAAGAGTAATTGGGTTTCTCGGGTTTTCCAGTCTTCGTCGCATTCGCTCCTGGACGAAAGAGGATGTCGAACTGTTACAGTTGATGGGACGACTTTTTATTACCGCTATCGAGCGCAGAACTTCCGAGAATGCTCGACGGGAGTCAGAGGCTCGGTTCCGCATCGTGGTTGAAAGCCTCAATGACGGCGTCCTTTTGCTTGATTCTGCGAACATGGTTGAGTTCGTAAATGAAAAATTTGTCGCCTTGACGGGATTCTCGGCAGAGGATCTCGCCTTGAGTGAGCCATTTTCTCGTTTGCTTGGGGAGGAGGATGCCCTTCGAATGAGCAGCGAGATTGAGTCGTTCTTTCAGAAGCCGGAGGATATTGCGCCAAGAGAATTTCGAATGCAAGTTCGTCGAGCGGACGGGGAACTCCGGTGGATGACTATTTCAGCAGCACCGTTTCGCATTGGGGCCGGCAGATCGCTTGGAACGGTTGCGGCATTCAGAGATGTAACCGAACAGCATGCACTGGAGGAGCAACTTCAGCATGCACAGAAAATGGAAGCAGTGGGACGTCTCGCGGGTGGCGTCGCGCATGACTTTAACAACGTTCTCACGGCGGTGTTAGGATACTCGGGACTACTGCTCAATCGACTACCGAAGGATCATCCTAATCGGCACGAAATTCTCCAAATTCGAAAAGCCAGCGAACAAGCCGGTGCACTGGTTGGTCAGCTTTTGACGTTCAGCCGAAAGCAAGCACACAGTCCGAAAGTGTTGAGTTTAAACACCGTCGTGACGGAAACAATCCCGATGTTGACTCGCTTACTTGGAGAAAACATCGAACTCGTCTCAGACTTAGATGAGTTTCTCTGCCGGGTGAGAGTTGATCCCAGCCAGATACAACAAATTCTTCTCAACTTAGTGATTAACGCTCGCGATGCGATGCCTTGTGGCGGCACGCTTACGGTTCAAACGAGTACGACTCGAGTTCCCCCTCGTGGCCGTAGCTCGCTGCCAGGAGTGCCCAGTGGGGAGTATGCGATGCTGCTTGTTTCCGATACGGGAAGTGGCATGACGACGAAGGTGAAGAATCATCTGTTTGAGCCGTTTTTTACAACAAAGGAGCAGGGGAAGGGGACAGGCCTTGGTCTCGCGACCGTATATGGAAACGTGCAATCAAGCGGTGGTCATATATCAGTTCAATCTGAACTTGGTCGCGGTTCCGTGTTTCGAATTTTGTTGCCTCGGGTGAAAGAGAAATCTGATTTTCAACCAGTGAAGTCGAGTTACGAAGCGCTGCGTACCGGGAACGAAACTATTTTGCTAGTTGAAGATGAAGAAAGTGTCAGAAGCCTCCTTTCGGAGGTACTTGAGATGAGCGGTTACCGGGTACTTCAAG
>CAYGNZ010000414.1:0-3494 GCA_964351345.1 uncultured Bdellovibrionales bacterium
TCAATTTGGGTGTGGTCGGCGGAAGCAATATCGAGTTTTTCAGAGAGTATGCTCAAGAATCAATGCGGATTATTGATTGTGAAGAGAATAAACTAAGCTGGGAGAAACTTCGAGGAGAGTACGGCGGCGCTCTCGGCGATTTCAATATCGTCGTTGAGCAGATTAATTTTTCGCTTTGGTGCGCGAAAAAAGACTTACGTCCGCGCCTGATGTATTTGCCGGAACAAGAAGAAGAAGTACAGAAAGGCAACTCCGACCTCGGCTATGCCCATATTATGGGACCCATGAAACGACTCCACAGTAATATGCGCTTACTTGACAGTTTTATGGCAAGCGAATTACCTCGAGGGCGAATCTTAATTGATCGACACTTTCGCTCCTTAGAATCTCGCTCAACACGGAAAATTCGTCGAGCGCTTCATGTTTGCTATTTACCTGATGGACTCCAGCGCAACACTTCAATGGGCTTTCATACCGCGAGAGAGTTTCTTTATGCGTGGGCGCTCGGACTCTGCGGACTAAAGAATAGCTTTGAGTCAGTCGAACTCTACTCCAACATTCCTCAGAACCAACTTACGGAGCTTGGGTTTACTTATTCGAAATATCACGAACTCCCGTGGGTGCCACCCGCAACATTCGCAAGAACGACGAAACTGGGCGTAATTTCAGAGCAAGAAGAGCCATTTTTGCTGTTCGATCTTGACGCAATTCTCCTAAGTCCCCTTCCACAGCGCTTGCACAATGCCGAAATTGTTTTCGAATCAGCAGAACACGATGTTCGCAGCAAGAACGCATTGGCAGATGTCGTCATGGAACTGGGCAGGCGAATTGGAGAAACGTCAGTTCCTTTTCATGCGCTTGATGCGCCTCTAGCGTATGTTGATGCGCTCAATGCCTCAATCTTAGGAGGTCATGACCTTGATTGTCTGAAACGGTTTGCTACCGAAACACGCGACGATTTTACGCGAGAGGAGAATGCCGAGTGTTGGGACTACTTCTTGGAAGAAGGAATTCTTGAGACTGCCTTGAACAGGCACGAACAACTCAGCGCGATTTATTGGCTAGGGCAATATAAACAAGTAGCGGCGTTGCTGTTGCAGCCTGGTTCGGATGCACAAGAACTGAGCGAACGCCGATACCATCATTTCTTTGGAGCTAGAAAACAGCAGGGAGGTATAAGGGAGTTGCTTGAGAAGAATCTCTTTGAACTCGCGCCCGCACACAAACAAATTATTGACCTCTATTGTGATTTAGAGACCGCCGAGTAGGTCGAGAGTAATTCTCGGCTGAGCGTTCGCTTGAGCCAAGACAGCAGTGCCTGCTTGTTGCAGAATCTGATTTCGAACAAGGTTCGCTGACTCGGTCGCAATATCGACGTCAGTAATCCTTGATTGCGCCGACGTATAATTCTCTCTCGCAACACCTAGCACAGATACCGCTACATCAATTCGACTTTGTAGCGCTCCGATTGAACCAAGCTCTTGACGTAAGCGTAACGCTGCGGTTTGGAAAGTATCAAGTGCGTCTCGAGCGGAACCTGCGATAATGTCGTTAATATTATCTCCGTTGAGATCTCCGTTAATAAGCCTACCGGATCCGCCAAGGCTATGCGTATCCTCTACTTCGGTAAATCCACCGCTTGAGCCAAGAAGGGTGAGAATGCCGCTACTCGTTGATGCTGTTACATCATCGAAGCCATCTTGGTTTATGTCTTGAATGGCGGTATTGCCAAGATTTGTCACCGCTCCACCGGTGGAACTTCGCTGCGCCGACTTAAATGATCCATCACCATTGCCGATGTGTACCTCAAGTTCTCCTCCAGAAAGAGAAACAAAGTCCGCTTTTCCATCGCCATCGATATCGCCGAGGTACCCTTGGCCAAGGTCGCTGACTGCTTGCTCCACGAAGGTTTCCGATGCGGACCCGAAGACTACTGAAGCTGTTCCGCCCCCTGTGACGTAGACGTCATCAATTCCATCTCCGTTGATGTCTCCACTTGCGACATACGTCTCAGTAACACCCGAAATAGTTTGATCGGGTGTGTAAATTCCAGCACCAGGGGCACTGCTCAAATTAAAACCTAGCTCTGTGCCGCTGGACTTATACACCTGATCCTCGATCCCATCGGCGTTAAAATCTCCGAGAGCAACGTTGCTGAAGAATGCATCTTCTTGGGAGAATACACCGCAGAAGTATCGGTATACAAAGTACTGTCCCCCTTGCTGAACCGAAAACTCAAGCCCCGCACTATGGTCAAAATTTGAAACGACAATGCTGTCGGCAATAAAGTTATTTGTGGCGGTGGTTGCGGGGTTAAACGATCCATGAACTCCAAAATTGCCAGTCCCGTCGTTTTCGAGAATGCGAATGGTTGGTGAACTCGCGGCGAGAGCCGTAAAGAGATCTAAATCACCATCAAAGTCGACATCGTATAGATAACCTGGCGCATCATTTGCAGTAAGAAAATAATCTAACGGCTCTTCGTAGCTTCCGTTCGCTGCTTCACGCGCGAAAAACTCTCCTAACGAAATTTCGATTCCAGAACTCGCACCGTAGCCTGCTTGGAGAGTGAGTTCACTGATATCCCCATTCAATAGCGCAAGCTGGTTAAATCGTGTCGTCTCCGAGATTCGCTGATACTCTTCTCGCAATGCTTGACCCTCGGCATCAACTGCTTGTCGCTGCACGTTACTGAATGTACCGTTTGCCGATCGCTCTGCGAGTTCTTGGAGTCGTACGACAATATTGCTTAACTCAGTAAGCGCACTATCAGCGATACTGAGTACAGAAATGCCATCATTTAAATTGCGAACCCCTTGGCCAAAAATACGCGCGTCCGCATTGAGGGAACTTGAGATTGAGAGTCCCGCTGCATCATCTGAAGCTCGATTTATTCGTAGACCAGAGGATAAACGCTCAAAGGAACTGGTTAGCGCAGCAGTCGATTGCCCAAGACGACGCTTCGCAGTGAGCGAGGAAATATTTGAATTTAGGGTAATACTACTCACTGTTACCCGCTATTCCTTTTGCATACTACACGCCGGTCAATGGCGTACTTACAGCGACCATTTTCTCTCGAACGAAAAAATTCCTAGCCTCTTTAGTCGACAAGTTCCTGGAATTACTTTAATTTTTCAGGGGACCTTAGTTCCTCACGCCTCAATAGCCACCCTAAATTAGTCTGAATCATTTAGAGGACTTAGGCTCACTCTTGGCGCTCTAATGAGGCAAAGGTGTAGTGGGGACCAAAAAGGTATCGATAGAGGAAGGCAGCAAGCACGGCACCGAGGAAAGGGGCGAGGATGTAGACGGTGATATAGCCATACCCGTTGTAGTAAAAAACCAAGTTTCCCCATCCGAGAAACAATGCAAACACTCTGGGGACAAAGTCCCTTGCTGGATTAAAACCCGCCATACTAATCGGTCCGAGGAGGCAAATCAGAATGGCGACTGTAAATCCAATTACAAGAGCCGTGCCCTCTTTGCTCCTGCTA
>CAYGNZ010000415.1:0-3475 GCA_964351345.1 uncultured Bdellovibrionales bacterium
TCATGAGACTTCGCGTTCGGCGAAATCAGAGCACGTACGCAGAGTAAAGGCGAACTTCGGTGCGCTTCTTGATGGAACCTACGTGGGTACCATTGAAGGGCTGCTCCCCGATGGTCAATCATTTTCCTTAGTAGCCACTCCTGCTGAGGGTTCTGCGGGTGAGCAAGCCGTGTTGCTCGCGGTCGGACTTTCTGGCTGGACACCTTTGGTAGTTACCGAGACGGAACTGAAGAATAGTTCAGAGCTGCTGCTTGCAAGTGGTGGACTGCGTATCTCACTTCGCGTTGACGACTCCAAGCAACAAGGTGAGCGGGATAAAGGCTATGTGCTGCGAGGAACGTTCACGGAGCAGCTTACGGGGCGCTCAGGTGACTGGGTGATCTGGTAGAGAGCCAAATTTTACGCGATATAGATGGGCAAGTTGACGAAGATACGAGAGATGAGTCTCGAGCGTCATCTTGCTTGCACCTAACTCTCGTGACTTAAATCGATACGGGACTTCAACTAGCTGTCCGATATTTCCTTTCACTAAAATTTCAAGCAGAATTTTATATCCGCGCGGTACCAGAGTGGCATTCTGTATAACTTCACGTCTCACCAGGAAGTAGCCTGACATAATGTCTTTTACTTCTGTAAGCGGACGAGCCAGCATCCGTCCTCCCCAAGAGAGTAGACGTCTATACCACGGCCAGTGGTCGACACCTCCGCCGTCAACTAGGCGTGATGCGATAACGAGATCAATATTATCTTTCATTTGCTCTAGTAGGCTCGGAAGAAGTTCGGGAGGATGGCTAAGGTCTGCATCAATCACCGCGATGAGCTCACCCTCAGCGAGTCGAAATCCATCGACGACCGCGGAGGATAAACCCCGAGTGTTTTCTCTGCGTAAGACTCGGAGGGGATATTGAGCTTTTAGCTCTTCGGCAATTCTCCAAGTTTGATCGGGGCTGTCATCATCGATGACGAGTAGTTCATACGTATCGGGTTGCAATGTAGCAGCGAGCTGCTCGCATAGAAGCGGCAGTGAATCTGCCTCATTGTATGTAGGAATTATGATGCTCAGCATACTTGCCCGTTGAAAAAGTGGTCAAACTAAGATGACCTTCGGCATGCAGAAGGCGCAAAAATATAATGCCTCTCCTTAGATGCTAACGTAATGTGAGCCTTGAGTCTCCAATAAGATTAACGAATATCGATTTTGCCTGACGTGACACACGACCCTTTGATCAACATCATCTTCCGATTACGTGGAAGCTATGGTTCAGCGCGAGTCGGGTGAGCAGATGAGCATAATCTCATCGCCTATCCGCTGGCTTCGTTCTCTGGTGCATTTGCGAGTAGTGCTCACGCTTGGAGCATGCGCGAGCTTGCTCCTCGTTCAGCTCACGACCTTTGCAGATGATCCTGGCCTTGGGTGGCACCTCGCCCTGGGGCGATGGATTCAGGCACATCATGCACTCCCTACCGTGGACCCCTTTCTTCATTACGTGGAAAAAGCACCGCAATGGATTTGTGATCAATGGCTCTCTGATATTTTCCTTTACACGCTCTACGACTTGGGGAGCTGGACGTTATTGTATGCAGTGCTACTCGTGGTCTATCTCCTCAGCTTTTTTTGGGGCATGAGTTCGTTTCTATTGCGTTTACAATTCAGTTTCGCCTCGACAATGCTTGCCACCGTTTTGAGCTTCAAGCTTGCACAAGTGCATTTTATTGCTCGACCAGTCGTATTTAATGTGCCGCTTCTGTTAGCAAGCTACGCGCTTTCGTACGAGGTGCTACGCTCACGAGCAACTCGCCTGCACTATGCGCTGCTCGCAGTACTCATTGCCGTGTGGGCCAATATACACGGCAGCTTTGTCGTTGGTCTTGCGATAGTGCTTTGGGCGCTTGGATTAAAGGGTCTTGAGGCCTTGCGTGAGCGAGAGTACTCAGTGTGTGCACGCAATGTCATACTTGGCGCAGTATTTTGTTGCTCAAGCCTGCTCAACCCTTACGGAGTAAGGCTGTATAAAAATATTTTGACCCACGTTGGAAGCGAGTACTTCGTCAATTTACTTGAGGAGTGGCGGCCTTTGGTTCTTGGTGGTTTTGAAGGGAGAGTATTTCTCTTCTCCGTGCTGGTGATAATCGTTGCTTTTGTGTTCAATCTATCTCGATTGAGTCTCCTTAAGGTTTTTGAGTATAGCGTGGTATTTGGTTTCGCGTGGTATGCGTACAAACACACCCGCATGCTTCCGGTATTTGCTGTTGTTGCCGCAGTGCCGCTTGCAAGAAGCTTCGATCAATTGTGGGCTTTCCTCCGCGTTCGGCTGGAGTCTCTCACTCAGCTACCAGCGCTCATCGGACGCTTCGATTCTTTTCAAGCCCGGAGTGCTCCTTCAGCGGGTTTCTATCTGCCCTTTACCGCGGTTTTCTTTCTCAGTTGTTATTTTGTTCAAGGTCTTCCTCTCGTCGAGATTCCATTAGGACCTTCGAATAAAAAGTATCCCTACGGAGCTGTCCGATATCTTCAAGAGTCTGGGCTTAAACAATTCCCAGGGGTTATCGCTGCGCATCCGAATTGGGGCGGGTTTATCACTTTTTACGGTGAGGGGAAGCTCAAGGCCATTGTTGATGACCGAAATCGAATGCGTGGGGAAGAGTTTTATAAAACTTTTTTTACCGCCTTTGAACAAACTGATTCGCTTCCTCAGTTCTTGCGGCAAGAAGGATCGGACTATTTGCTGCTGAAACAAAGCAGCTCAATTTCACTGCACGATACCGATGGTAAGGCGTTACCCGTATGCTATCAGGACGAAGTTGCGCGTCTCATTGCGCTTGAGAGTATCTGTCCTGAGAGAAAAAACGAGGCCTAACTTAACGCCCTAGCAGACCGAGCTTTAAACCTTCGTTTGGTGGATTTGGGCCAAGCCAGATTGCGAGCACGGCGCGAGAAAAATCTGCGCCAACAAAGTGAATTTCTGGCTCGTTTTGTATGCGGAGTAGAACGCCACTTTCTGAAAAATGCATTTTCATCGTCTCTCCTTCTTTCATCGTCCGCATCGCGTTTTGAAAAGACGCAATTTGCGGATGAATGCCCTCAAGCGCACTTCCGTTACTCTCAAATCCCACCTTCCAAGCGTCTCTAATTTTTTCTACCTCAACTTCGCGTAAAAAAGAGAGCTGGAGAATCTTCTCATTTTTTGAATCAAGAATCTCAGTCGCAGAGCTATTCTTGGTTGTTCCTTCGAGGTACAATGCGGCTACATAGACATCGACTCGAAAAATAGTAGCTTCGCGCAGCCCAAGGCCGTTTAGAGTAAATGGCTTTTCTTTGAAGCTTAGCTGAGCGGGGTAAGAGACGCCTGCGAGCTCATCCGCCTCGCTCAGTACTGGAGCGATGAGAAGGAAAATCAAAGAGAAGGCGATGCTGAGTAGGTGACGAGGATTCGGCGTGTACAGACTTCGGTGAGGTGAATGAAGGATTCTGCTC
>CAYGNZ010000416.1:0-3474 GCA_964351345.1 uncultured Bdellovibrionales bacterium
TGAGCTAGAACCATTGGATTCAGTGACTTCAGAAACAAGCCGTACGACATAGGGGAACTCTTCCTGAGAAGGAATCACCACCTGAAGTGCTCGCTCTGCAAGCGCGCCGTGACCGACTTCTCGTCGAGAAGTTCCGCGCAGCATTCGAGCTTCACCCACGCAGTAGGGAGGGAAGTTGTAATGCAAGAGAAAGGTTTTCTCCGAACGGCCTTCGAGTGTGTCGATGAGCTGTGAATCAGCGGAGGTACCAAGCGTTGCCGCAACAATTGCTTGCGTTTCCCCTCGGGTAAAGAGCGAGGTGCCGTGCACTCGAGGAAGAATACCTGTCTCACACTCAATCGGCCGAACATCCGCTGGACCACGACCATCTAAACGAGAACGCTCATGTACAATCATTCTGCGAGAGGCAGTCTTGGATCGCTCACCAAATACTTTGGCAATTTCAGCTTCTTCTTCGGGGAACTCCTCAGCGAGAGCTTCGAGGATCTCGGTTTTTAGCTCCTTAAGCGCATCCTTACGATCATGTTTCTCACGAATCGCCAGAGCACCTGCAAGCTTATCACCTATAAGTGCATCAACTCGATCCGCTAAGGCAGTATTTCGCTCTTCTGGAACAAACTCGATTTTCTCTTTTCCTACTTTCTCACGTAGCTGATGCTGCAGGGCGATGACTTTTTTGATTTCGTCATGACCGTAATAGAGCGCATCAAGAATCTCCCCTTCCGGAACTACATTCGCACCACCCTCAACCATCACTAACGCATCATCCTTTGCGGCAAGAATCATGTTCATGTCAGAGGAAAGAAGCGTTTCTGGGCCAGGGTTGGTCAGGAGCTTTCCATCAACTCGACCCACTCGGACCGCCGCAATTGGACCATCAAAAGGCAGGTGAGAAATATGAAGTGCTGCACTCGCTGCACAAATCCCCAAAATATCTGGGCTGTGCTCGCCGTCAGCAGAAAGCACATTGATAATGATCTGCACTTCGTCTTTGTAGCCATCTGGAAAGAGAGGACGAATCGGTCGGTCAGTGAGTCGAGCCGCTAAGATTTCGTGAGCACCCGGTCGACCTTCCCGCTTGAAAAATCCACCTGGAATATTCCCCGCGGCATACGCCTTCTCTTGATACTCAACGACCATAGGGAAGAAATCCTGATCAGGACGTCCTGCCCCATCACAAACTGTTGCAATGACCATGGTATCACCGTGGCGAGCAATCACGGCTCCCGCCGCTTGCTTTGCGATCCAGCCGCTTTCAAACGAAAGCGTTGCACCGTGAAATTCGGTCTCAACAATTACCCGTGATTCTGAACTTGGTTTAAATGCCATTATTTCCTTTTTTATTTTTAAGCGCGCACGTAATCCATGCTTTCTTGCCCCCTACCGAACACAACTGAGTTCGGCTGAAGCAAGATTAGATTGAGAGTGTAGGCTCAGCGTATGGGGCACAAAGACCGAACACCGCTTGAGCAAAACCAACAATCAACTACACGTCTACCTACGCGCGTTGTTTTATATATGGCTGAGAGAGGAAATAAATCCGAAAGGATGGAACACCTGCACACGCTCGCTTCGGTAGATTCCGAAGCAGAAACACGCGAATCGGCATTGTCTGGGTCTGGAGATACTGTTCCTTAACCCACTTGCGTTCTTTTATTCTCAGCAATGAGATTCGCAACAATGCAAGTAAGCAAAGCAACAGTATATCGTATCAGACCATTCTCTCTGAGATACCCTGCCAGTTAACATTCATCCGACAGTTTTCTAAGAAAGACTTCCCATCAGCGGGAGCACTTCATCTCCTAGCCTTCTTCTATTGAGGCGCATAGTAGCAGAAAGTGGCCTCAAATTGCTAGTCATGTATTGGAGTGAACTGAATCTCGAAACGATTCCTCAGCAACGAGGCTAAGAGCCGCAAATCACAGTATATTACAGTAAAGGAGTGGAATCTCGCTTGTTGGAGACTACTTACGAAGCCCGAGATCAGCGATAAGCTTACGATAGGTCTGAATGTCTTTCTTCTTCAGATAATCGAGCAAACTACGACGACGACCCACGAGCTTAAGTAAGCCACGTCGAGAGTGGTGGTCTTTCTTATTATCAGCGAAGTGATCTTGGAGGTAATTAAGTCGAGCCGTGATCAGAGCGACCTGTACTTCCGCAGAACCAGTATCTCCCTGGTTAATCGCAAACTTTTCAATAATTTCTGACTTTTGCTCGGCTGATAAACTCATGTGAAAAATTCTTCCTTTAGTTAATGACCGCAGGTTAGTAGCACTAATAACCCACAAATGTAAAGCCTCCCAAGCCATCCCCACCCAATACAGCGGTTTTCTGCCCCGCCTGCCCCTCAAAACCGAGCTGCGGACAAAACTCTATTTCCTATATACTTACTGCGTTTTGTCCCTCAAATTTCCAAATTTTCTCTGCCCTGTACCTTCACCTGCGTCCATCAGACTCCGCGCAGCGTGAGTCAGGGGAATGCCTGGAGGGAGCCTCCGCAGCGCGCAAGGCTACCCAAGGCAAGCAAGAACCATTAGGCGCGAGGACCGCCGACCGCAAGGCATTCCCCTGACTCACGCTGCGCGCAAGCACCCGACCAGGACACCCACCAGTCAAACGACTAAGAAAACACACAACGCAGCTTCCACCCCACTTCTTTGTCCCCGGGCTCCAAAAGCGCCACCGGCTCCTCCTCCCCAACTTCAAACAAACCTGCCAAACCCTTCTCCCTCGGTGCGAATTGTGCCAAGGGACCTTGCAGACCATTACGCAACTTAGTTATTTCTTCCGAGTCCAACTCGAATCGGGGCAAGCCAGCCAGAAGTTTCGACAGCGGTATAAAGGGCAAATCGCTCTGATCAGCCGCGCTCGACTCGATTTGATTAAGCCCTACCGCCTGGGCAACAGAAAACGGCGTAGAAACAGTTCGTCGAATCGTTTTTAAACAGCCGTAGCTGCCAAGATGCCTGCCGATGTCTCGCGCAAGGCTGCGGATATAAGTGCCCTTGGAGCAGCGAACGTGGTAACGCAAATGTGTCTGGTCAACAAACTCCAAACTCAAAAACTCAACCTCAACTTCTCGAGCGGCTAACTCCACTACCTCCCCCTTTCGCGCTCTGCGGTAACTCCGCTCACCATCGACATGAATCGCAGAGACCACCGGAGGTCGTTGCTGAATCTGCCCAGAGAACGTGTGAAGAATACTTGCGATTAACGCTTCTGGAGAAGATTCGCTGTAGTATCGTAATTCCTGATCTTCAAACAGCGTCTCCCCTTGGATATCGTCTGTTGAGGTTTGCTTCCCGATAAGAATCTCGCCGACGTATTCCTTCGTTGACTCCAAGAACACTGATTGCACCCGCGTTCCGTGACCAAGCAGGAGCACAAGCAGTCCCGTTGCCATGGGATCAAGTGTGCCGGCATGACCAATCTTTTTAAGCTTAAGTGCTCGTTTTACCTTCGCAACCACGC
>CAYGNZ010000417.1:0-3473 GCA_964351345.1 uncultured Bdellovibrionales bacterium
ACACGAAGAGAAAAACTAAAAACCGAGCTCACGCAGAGCGGCGTTCGGTTTTTAGAACTCGACGCTTCTCTAGAGGATGACGTTCCTTATATTATTCCTATCGATGGTCACCCAAATGAGGCAGCAAGCACTTTAGTCGCAGACTATCTCGCAGGACTACTTCCAGGCATCAGAGAGTAGACGCATCGCCTCTCCTGGCTTTTTTGCACCGATCACACTCGATATCATCGCGACTTTTTTTGCACCCACCTTTCGGCAAGCTTGAAGATTTTCAAGCGAAATCCCTCCAAGTGCTACTACTTGCTCAGGCAACAGCCTACTTGCAGATTGGAGCGTTTCAAGCCCAAGCGGAGGACGCTCATCGTGTTTTGAGAGTGGTGCAAAAATCGGGGAAAGAAACACATAGTCTGCGCCCTCAGCAACTGCCCTCTGCGCTTCGTCAATGCTATGAGCAGAGTAGCCGAGGGTGGAATTTGGAGAGAGTTTCGCGCGGACACTTGCAATCGACTCACCGCTTGCATTGAGATGCACCCCATCGGCTACACCTGAAAGGGCGAGTGCGGTCTCACTGTGAACAATGAGGCGAATCGCGTGCGTCTGACAAAGAGGACGCACACTGAGGAGTATCTCTGTTAATTCATCATCACTTGCAGGAGGGTATTTGGAATTCGGCACGCGTTCACGAATAAGGATTGCATAGATCTTCTCGGGTGCAGCAAGCAACGCCTGTTGAAACGCTTCAACTAGTGTGCCTGATTCCCTTCTCTCACCCCCATCACTGAGTAAAACGAATGGACGGGAAGCGCTCATTGTTTAAGTAATGAGCCCAGCCTCAGGGCTTGAGGCGCTCGCGTATTGCCGCTTCGGCATTCGACCAGCAAGAAATGCGAGACGCCCCGCCTCAACACCTTGTTTCATCGCCGCGGCCATCATGACCGGATCTTTTGCAAGGGCAATTGCTGAGTTTGTGAGCACTGCGTCGGCACCTAATTCAAGACAACGTGCAGCATCCGAGGGAGTCCCCACGCCTGCATCCACGACGACAGGAACCTTTGATTGTTCGATGATAAAGCGCAGGCTGTGCTCGTTTTGCAGACCCAAGCCACTGCCAATGGGAGAGGCAAGGGGCATAACAGCCGCCGCACCAGCGTCTTCGCATTTCCTCGCCGTAATGGGGTCATCGGTGATGTAAGGCATACAGATAAAGCCCTCTTCAGTAAGGATTTTGCACGCCTCAACGGTGAGTTCGTTGTCGGGATACAGCGTCTTTTCATCACCTATCACTTCGACCTTGACGAAATTGCCGACCCCTGCCGCTCGAGCCAAACGCGCTGTTCGAAGACAATCATCAAGAGTGTAACAACCAGCCGTGTTCGGAAGAATGGTGAGATCCTCTACGTCAGAAAAATGTTCCAGCAGCGATTCTTTGTTCGGATCGCTGATGTTCACCCGACGGACCGCAACGGTAATCATTTGCGCACCAGCAGCAATCGTCGCTTCTCGTGTTTGCTCGAAGCTCTTATACTTTCCCGAGCCCACGATAAGCCTCGAATGAAAGCGTTTACCACCGATTACAAAAGAGTCGTCATCAATCATATTTTAGTTGCCGGCCTCAACGTCAACAAAACTCAGAACGTGAGGAGCCTAACCTCCGCCGACAAATTGAACGATTTCTACGCTGTCACCGCCAGTAAGCGACACGGAATCATAGTCGTCTCGTTGAACGATTTTTCGATTTAGCTCTACGGCGACTTTGCGACCAGCAAGTTCAAACTCATGCAGTAGCTCGGCTACCGTCTCACTGCTTGTCTCGCGCGCTTGACCGTTGAAAAGTATCTCTATTGACTCAGATCTCATGTCACTACTAGGACGGTCCTACAATCCTGTCCGTTTGGAACTACTTAGACAACTTTATCAATAGCAGTCACAAGCTCTTGCTTGGCAACGGCACCGATAATCTGAGCGACGTTTTCGCCATCTTTAAACAGAATTAGATTAGGGATGCCACGGACGCCATACTTCATCGCAGCTTCTTTGTTGTCGTCTACGTTGACTTTTACGACCTTCAGTTTTCCATCGTATTCCGCAGCTAGTTCTTCAACCACAGGTGCAATGGTCTTACATGGACCACACCAGGGTGCCCAAAAATCAACAAGCACTGGGGTGTCAGCCTTTAAGACATCCTCTTCAAACGAGCTGTCACTCACCTCTACCACTTTAGACATACGATTTTCCTCATGATTACTCTACATTCCCCCGGCGAGATCCCGACAATAAACAAGATCTCACCCCGTTCTTACGATTCTAATGCTGAGTTCGCCAAATGCAAACCCATAGAGTCGTCCTGGAGCAAGGAAATTACAGTTTTAGTTGCAGCTGAAAGTCATTTTGAGCGGTATCGGGAGTAATCTGCATTAATTCTGTCCGATATGTGCCGCTCTGCGCCAGGATAGTCGATGAGAATCATCAGTTCTTTCACGCTCAAGAGTCTCAGGCGACTTGCTAGAATGCCGTACCGATAGCCACATTGAGACGTCCCCAGCGTTCCCCGTTCTCCCGTTCAGTCGCAAATCCTACCTCGGCGCTGAGCGGACCAATCGGTGTTCTATAGTGAATGCCAAATCCTGGGGAAAAACGTAGGTCACCTAAGTTGTTCGTGTCTCCAAGGAAACTTCCCTCCTCAAGCAAAAATGCCTGACCCGCGTCAAGAAACAACACACCCGCCACATTCTCGCTGATATCATAGCGCAACTCAGTTTGCGCGTTGAGACTGGAGTCACCTCCTGCAACATTACCAAGCACGCCACGAGGCCCAATCGAATTTTTGGAATATCCTCTTAGTGAGTGACGACCGCCAAGAAACACTCGCTGACCCAAGGGAATCACTTCGGTATCAGAAAAAGGAAGCAAGTAATTCCCTGCCAGCCGATTCGACCAAACCCATCGTGCTCCAAGCGGAAGATAGAAGGCTTGGCTTAGCTCGCCTCCGAGCATGTTCTCCTCTGAACCGATAGCTTCAGAAGCAAACACAAGCCCCAACTCCGTGCGCGAGCCTTCTCTTGGATTGTAAATGTTATCCCGTCGATCAAATTCAATACTGCTATGCAGCATAGAGTAGAACGTAGAACCAGAATCGCTCGGCACAATAATCACATCATCTTCAACATCAAACAGACGTTCTACAAACCCGGTAAGCCCAACGGAACCGCGTAGGTCCTCAAGTATGCCAAATCGCCATTCAGAGCCAATGCCTGCTTTGTCTGAGCTAAATTGATCCACCGAAGTCACATTTCTTTGTAGAAATGCCTCAAGAGAAAAATCAACAGGAAGCGTTAAAAAACGAGGACGAACATAGGCTGCTCGAAGGCGCCCAGCATCAAACACTTCACTCCCGGTCTTGAAATAACCGTCAATACCAAGGATGAGACCACTTCCCCCGCCAAAGAGATTTCGCTGCGCAAGTTCTCCGGAGA
>CAYGNZ010000418.1:0-3468 GCA_964351345.1 uncultured Bdellovibrionales bacterium
AGTCGCCCGAGCGCGCTTGCAAATTCATCAATCACGAAACCAACGGGACGTGGCAATGTTTGACCCGGGCATTCTTCTGCATACTTTGTGAGATACCGGAGTAGTTCGACCACAATCACATTAGCAAGTGGACGTAGCATTTTTAATTCCGATTCTCGTAGTTCAACCACGAACAATGTCGGCTCAGTAATTACTTTCGCGATATCGAATTCATCTTGGAACGTCGTCGCTCGAATCGCTTCTATCTCCCACGCTTGAAGCCGCATACTCAGTTCGGACATAATTGTATCAGCGTTTTGTGATCCAGAGCGTGCAAGCTCCACAAATGCTCTTGTCGTTCGCACGGCTTCAGGGTGCGCTTCAAGCCAGTCACAGAGTCCATGCATACCTCTGCTTATCAGCTGGTGGATGCGTGGCATTGAGAGACGCTCGTCAGGATCGTGCATCAATCCAACCATAATAGCGTTGAGCACCTGGAGCGCGCTGTTTCGAAAAAACGGGCTATCTGCTTTTGCCTGAGGCTCATCTGTTGCCATTATTATCGAATTGGCAATCAGCTTACAGTCAGTATCCGAAGTAACTTTTGATAAAATATTCCAACTCAAGCTTCGGTAGATATCCAGGGGATTGAACAGCACCACGTTTTTATCTGGATTGTGCTTTCTCGTCATTGAGGCGAGTTTCGACCACATCTCTTGTTTGGAGTCGATGATAATCGTGGAGCGGTTCGGGCAGAGGCAATCGTTGTAGAGAATTGGAAGAATGAGACGCGTTGTTTTTCCGCTACCAGTTTTAGCAATGATCAGCATATGCCGGTTACGCTCAGTTGCAGGAATGATTAGCTCTCCCGACTTCACGACAATTCCTTCACTCCCACGGAGATCGCTCACTGGTAGCTTGGTGTCGTACTTGTCCTTTCCTTTCAACCATCGCTTTATTTGTTTCGAGTCGGCAAAATCACTAGACCCCAGTTCATTTGATTTGGAGCGTTCCGGCCTAATCCAACTGGTATTGAACGGGATTAACTTAATGATAGTTTCTAGAGAGAACACATCTGGTCGACTGCGGAGGAAGAACAAGGCCCCCGCGATACCGAACAACCAAAGGAAAGTCTTTTTACTCAGCGCAGCCCAGTCAACCTCATCAGGAACAATTTCCTCGATGGAGTTTTCCACGGTTGCGTTTGAGTTTCTTCTTTGCGTGGCCGAACTGTGCCTTTGGCGAGGTTTGTCTGTCTTGAGCCTGCCCATGAGTTCATCGAGCTTGCTCTCCGCAACCGTCTCAGTGTTCTCCGTGGTCACTGAAGGGCTGGTAGTTTCTTTTTGATTAACTGACGACGGTGCAAGATTAGGATTATCTGAGGAGGGTAACACCTGGAAACCCAGAAAGAATAGAATGCACACCCCGTAAATTTTAGCGACTCGTTCCACGCCTTGCGAGCGAATCTGCCAGTAGAGAAGAACGCTGATAGAGGTAAGCGCAAGAAGCGCAAAAGCAACAACACCGGCGGTGCCGGCAGAATCATAGAGCCAATAGACAAGTTTAAATACCTGCCGCTCTGAGCCTGTCTGAATGTAGTCGGGAGTTCCCCACATGTTCCCAAAACCTCTTTACGAATGAATGCACTTCACTCCTCATCTGTTATGGCTAGGCTAGAGTGCAACGTTGCCTTATCAAGGCTCTTGCTTGTGGATAAAAAGGTGTGATATATTAAGCACTTAGCGGTTTCGTACACAGCTTATCCGCTGGGGTGAGCCATAATCTTAAGGAGGAGGCTCCAACAAGAGCCCTTCAGCATTACGTCGTAGCGCTCGATGTAGGCAATACAAGGTAGCAGAGATTACGCAACGAGAGACTATGAGCAACGCATCGGTGAGCAGGGTTGACGGACGAAGCCAGTCGCAAATTCGACCTATTCGAATCTTGGCCAACACCAGTCCCTACGCAGAGGGCTCCGCAGAAGTGCTCATCGGTGCCACACGATTATTAATCACCGCATCGATTGATCCCTCTGGGGAGAATAGTGATGGCAGTCTAGGCCAAACCGGCGGGATTGTTGCCTCACTGCAGATGCTTCCTCGCGCTACCCATGTACGAATTCGTAACCCCTTGGTTCGAGAAGCGCTTCAGCAAGAACTGCGAAGTATTCAAGAACTTGTTGTCCGTTCCTTACGTGCAGCGACCACTCCATCACAGTTACAAAATTGCACCATTACTCTTGATGTAAGCGTAATCTGTGCTGACGGAGGTATTGCGACTGCCGCGGTTGCAGGCGCATGGGTCGCACTCGCTCAGGCACTCTCCTGGGCCTCAGCACAACGAGTACTCGCCGCGGATTTGAAAATCACACCCGTCGCCGCTCTCTCAAGCGGCCTCATCGATGGGCATTGGTGTATTGACCTCAGCGCAGAAGAAGCTTCCACTGCAGAGAGCATCGTGAATATGGTATTTGACCAGAATGGACTTCTGCTGGACCTTAAAGCGACTCGTGAGACTGGCGCAATGGAAGTGGAGAAACTTTCCTCGTTGCTTGAGATGGCCTCAAAGCATGTTGGACTTATTTTCGATGAGCAGCTTCGTGCTCTAAGAGACGAAAACTAAACCGAAAAGGACTTCGCAACATGCAGCGCAAAAGGAGATGGGGAATACCTCATCAAATTTGGCTACCGATTTGCTCGATTGCCCTCGTTGTGTTCCTCATGGAAATTGCGGCATTCGGCTACTTCTATTTCTTCAAGCAAGCTGAGTTTGGACCTCGCGGTGGTTCCACCTATCTCACTCTGCCTGATGCAGAGCTTGGTTGGAAAGCACCGGAGAATGCCAGCTTCCAATCCTCGGCCTATTCAATTCAGGGCGACCTACTTTACGACATTGCGATTCGGACGGATGAATTTGGCAGAAGAATTGTCAAACCCTCTTCTCCATCCGCATCTGTGGCACAAGAGAAAGACATCAAACACCTAATTCTGTTTGGTGATTCCTTCGCGTTTGGTACGGGCTTACCCGATAGACAGACATTGCAATTTAAACTAGGCGAATTGCTGCCGCAGTTTTCCATTTATAATTATTCGGTCTACGGCTACGGTCCGCAGCACACCTTAAAACTACTGCAACGAGGCCAGATACCTCAGCAAGTTCAACCGAAAAAAGGGCTGGCGATTTACGTGCTCATCCCCGATCATTTTGATCGCTTAGTCGCATCTACCAGGCAATGAGCTTGTAGGTGGTGAACCTTTCAAAAAAACTCACCCCACTGAGGCGCGTAAACGGGAACTGCTTACTACTCTTCGCAAGTATTCTTATTTGCTAAAATTGACCAACCTCCATTTGCCTCATCGAGAAGTGAGCACTGATGTTGAGCTATTTGCGAAAGTACTAGAGGAGTGTAAGAAGCTGTATGAAAAGCAATTTGAGGGTGAATTTATCGTGCTTTTCCACCCGCTGTATCAACGTCAATATCCCACACGA
>CAYGNZ010000419.1:0-447 GCA_964351345.1 uncultured Bdellovibrionales bacterium
CGGCAAAGCGGACGTAGTGGGTGCCAAAGGTAGTGCCCGGTCGAAACACTGCCACTTCAGCTTGAGTGCTTTGGGTAAAAAAGCCGATGTAAGGTTGGTCGTTTGCCACACCAAAGGCCACACTTTGTCCAAGCTCGAGGCCCGTATAGCGAATAAAAAATACCTTGAAGTTGCCGAAGTTTCTCGCAACAACGAGATCGGCGAGTCCATCACCGTTGAAATCTGATGGCGGGAGCACGGTATCTCCGGCGAGTCCCCAAGGCACTCTTACGCTCGTTGCTCCAGAGAGGTCACGAATATACCAAACAACTTCACCTGCTTCACTGCGAGCAACAATGAGCTCATCGACGTTGTCACCCGTGTAATTCGCAGCAAATGGTGTATCATCCGGGAGCCCCCAAGAAATTCCCTCGGGAGTCGCATTTTGAATATACCAAATCAAGGCCC
>CAYGNZ010000419.1:457-3466 GCA_964351345.1 uncultured Bdellovibrionales bacterium
ACACGATCGTTCTCTCCGTTGCCACCGAAGTATCCCGTAAGAGGTATATCTCCACTGAGACCCCAGATGGTCTGTGCAATAGTGCCATCATTTTGTAAAGCGAACCAATTAAGAAATCCCGAAACGTCTCGAACGACATTCAATTCGAAATCGCCATCTCCATCGAAATCACCAGGAACAAACTTATCGACATCACCTTGAGTAGAGAGTCCGAAGGGCACAGGGCCGTGTTCGGCAGCATTAGCTAAACGAAAATACCAATTCCAAAGTCCGTTAACCGGACGAGCAATGACAATGTCAGTGCGTCCATCAGCGTCATAATCTCCGGGAACAACATTGCCGCGATCGGCAAATGCGGGAGCAGAACTGATCACTAAAAATAGAGACAAAAATGCTGCGTATAATCGTACCATCTTTTAAAATCTTCCGTCGTTAGGGTTTTCGCCAATGGACTTCCTAACATCAGTGGGAATGCTGGGCAAACAATGCCGAAGCAGAAAATTTACCGCAGCAGACTTGTTAAATTGAAGAAATTTTAAGCTGCAATTTTGACTAAATAACGCGAAACACACGCAATCGATAAAGAGTTGGGCTAAACGTTCCCACAGTCGTCGTCGGGTACGGAGCACTTGGAATCTGTACGATTTGCAAAGTATCACCGGATTTTTTTGGCACCAGTTTCCCTTGCACGTGAAGATCTTCCCTGCACAGCTACTTCTAAGTGCCTAACAACACCTATCAATATGAAACTCTTAACTTTTTTCCGATTTTTGCCGATTCTAGACGCGACAAGTAGGTTTTATCGGAGCTTTTTCAGCAGTAAGGAGACTAAAGCTCAGTAGTGTGCAGTTTAAAAATAAATTCTAATATTGCCTCGCTTAATGCGCAGCGACGTCTGGCGCAATCAAGTAAGAGCCTCAGTGAGAGTTTCGCACGACTCTCTTCCGGGTTGCGGATCAATCGCGCCAGCGATGATGCGGCAGGGCTTGCTATTGCAAACGGTCTTCTGCTTGATGCACGTGTCTATTCCCAAGGCATTCGCAACGTGAATGATGCGGTCAGTCTGCTCAATACTGCAGAAGGTGCGGCAACTGAACTTAACTCGCTGTTAATTCGGAACCGAGAGCTCGCATCTCAGGCGGCAAACGGCACACTTTCTTTTACTCAGCGAAAAGCGCTCCACGAAGAGGCGAATGCCTTAGTTGAAGAATACAATCGAATAGTCAGCAGCACTTCATTCAATAATCGAGAACTAATCGACGGAACATTCGGCACCCTTGCGGTGCAAGCCGGCTACGGTGCGAATGGATCAATTAGTTTCGCAGTTGGGGAGGAACTTAGTACCGAAGCCGGCACTGGCACCATCGCCTCTGAACAACAAGTTGCGACACTAAATGGAGCTTTTGCGCTTTTCGCTGGTGACATCGACGGTGACGGCGATACCGATCTTCTCGGAGGTGCGTACTACGATTCAGGTGTGAATGTCTTTCTTAATGATGGTGGGGGCAATTTCACGAAAAGTTCACTCGCCACTGGTCTTTCAGATGTTCGTTCTTTTGCAAGTGCGGATTTTAATAACGATGCCCTCGTAGATATCGTCGCGGGAGGTGGTGATTCGAAAGTCTCGGTGTTGTTAGCGAATGGCGACGGTACCTACTCGACACACAGTTTTGTCGGTTTCGGCGGAACAACGAACCTCTATACTGCAGATTTCAATGGAGATGGACTTGAGGACGTCTTTTTCTCAGGATCTCACGCCTACGTTTCTCTCGGTAACGGGGACGGCACCTTTAGTGCGAAACAAACAGTAGACACCTCAGTTGGCGCGAGGGGAGTCTCCGATTTCGATCGAGACGGAACAATAGATATCCTCACCTCGGCGGGCATTCAGTTCGGCAATGGTGATGGCACCTTTAACGCGCCGCAGTCACTTCCAGGAGCTGGCGCCGGGGGGCTTGTCGCTGATTTTAACAACGACGGTTATGATGATCTTTATGGTTCTGGCAATACCTACCTCAACGATGGCGACGGAACATTCACCCTGGCCGATTCCGGAATTTTGACCGGTTCACGTGCTGTCGATGTCACCGGCGATGGTATTCTTGATTTGATTGGAGTAAACTCGGGGAATATCGTTATCTCCGAAGGAGTAGGTGACGGCACGTTTCGTCCGGAAACTACCTTTGCGACCACAAATCCTGACCCAGTAGCGCTCGTCGCCGCAGACTTCACTGGCAACGGTGCAGCAGAACTTATCGCCGGAGAAAATAGTATTAACTTCGGCACCGAGGTAACGCTCTATACGCAGGAAACCGTCACGACCTCAACAATCGGCCAGATTAGGCTCTACACTCAAGAGGACGCCCTTGCGGCAATCGACGTAATAGACAGCCAACTTGAAACACTCGCCGCGGAGCTGGGCGTTCTCGGAGCGAATCGCAGTCGATTAAATAGCACCCTAAGCGTGCTCGCCTCAGTGCGAGAAAACTATACCGCCGCAGCAAGCCAGATTCGCGACGTAGACGTTGCGGAAGAAGCCGCGAAGCTCGTTCGGCATCAGATTCTTCAACAAGCAGGAGTTGCGGTTCTTGCCCAAGCCAATGCCACGCCTGAGCTTGCGTTGTTGCTACTTAGCTAAGCGCGCTACGTGTCTTAGCTCTGCTTTGGTAGCCAAGTGCCAAAATGTCACCGTTGCTGGGCGGATAACGATTAGCCCAAAACGAAACCACAAGAGCGAACAAACGCGGCAAAATTCTCACGCTGAGTCTGTGAATACTGCCGAAACTTATCTTCACTCCAGCCGTAGTCTTCGCTTATACCGAAAGTTTCTCTATCTCTCTGATGTTCGTAAGGCCGGGTTTCATTCCTCCGCGCATCGTATTCTGCCAAATTCTCGTCTATTAAGCGGCTCTCGTAGGTATTCTCGTGAAGAGTGGCTTTTAAGCTCAAACGCGGGCTAAGTGGCTCAAAAGAACGCGCATAACCCAGGGTTAGGCCGCAGACCGGGAA
>CAYGNZ010000420.1:0-3455 GCA_964351345.1 uncultured Bdellovibrionales bacterium
AGAATGACATCCGGGCGTAGTGCAAGGATCACACCTTTTGCGTCGATCTCACCGGCAGTTTTTGAGGAGTTACAGAGAAGCAAGCCGTTTCTGTGGCGAACCGTGCGAAGTAAGAACTCTTTGTTGACGTTGGTAAACTTAAAGAACTCAGTGATTGGCTCTATGCCGTCTCTGGAGATCTCAAGAATGAGTCGATGTTTTGAGCTGCCTCGCTTTCCCTCTTGTAGGAAGTCAGCCATTAATCGAAAGCGAGAAAGTGGCGCAAACAGTATTCTCTTTGCCTTGCGGTAGTTCGTTGTAAGAAACTCATCATCCGCGTCTGGCCAATAGTACGCGCGTTCTTCTAGGGCGGTCACAAGCTCATCAACTGAGCCGAGATCAAGCTGGGTCGCTTTTAGTAGCGCGTGCGATTTGTTTTGGTCTGGGCCGAAGAATTCGACCTCGGTAAGCGTCTCAGTGGAAAGAGGCGGACGCATCGATATCTTGCTTGCCCCTAGTTTTTGGGCATCAAGAAAAAGTTGGAGTATGGCGTGGACCGCCTTCGCTCTCGAACTTTTGATATGGGAAACGCTTTCTTCTGAGGACATTACTTAATTCTCACCAACCATTGTAGAACAAAAAGGAAAGAGTTTTCGGATACTTTCCCCACCATTGTATCGTCGTGAAAGGGGAAGAACTAAACCGTGGTGGATCTGGCCAGCAGGAACTTTCTTCATTGTTGGACAAGTAACTAAAATCGCTCTATATTTTCTCTCTTTCATCTAAATTGAGGCTTCCGTTGCGAATAGTAAAAAGTAAGAGACTTTTCACTCTTGTCATTGTTTCCGGCTGCCTCATTCTTGCGCTTCATCTCTTAGGCGGAATCCTGCTTCAGCAAATCCTGAGGGAAGTATTTTCCAAGGGTACGAATTGTCAGGTTAGTTTAGAAAACTCTCGGCTCTATCTTTTTCCAATCTCAGCGACCACTGAGAACGTTAGAATAATTCATCCTAATGAACGGCCTGAGGCAGGTTTCCGCGCTAGAAAAATCAGTGTGGAGCTCGGTTTTTGGGCTCTCTTCCGGAAACAGGTGGTGCTAGACAATCTTCGTATAGATGGTGCCTCGGTTCATAGTTTTGGCGCAGACACCGGTTTCATCAATACTCTGGCATTTCTCTTTTCTAAACCAGATGCGGAAGAGGAGAAGGGGAAAGGTGCGAACTCCTGGCATGAGGTGTTTACTGGAGGATGGCGTGTTTGGGTACCGCTCGTTGCAATCACCGCGAAACCGGAAGAGAGCGGCACGTTCGTCATCGGCGAGCCCGAGGCCTTCATTTCGGGGGACCGGGTATACTTTGAGTCTAAGGACCCCACTGGAGAACCCGAAGATCCGGCTGTCGTACAATTACGCGCCGAAAACGTGACGCTTAAGGGCGCTGAGTTTGACTCACGTGCACTCGGAGAACTGCAAGCCGATGCGACGATTGGCGGTGGCGTTGTGCGCTTTACTAAGGCGGTGCTTTCTTCGAGTCGGGAGCAAGGGAGTTCGCAAACCCAAGCTCGTGGAGTACTCTACACGAAAGATGAGGGACGTTACAAAATAAACTGGGAGGCGAAGCTTCAGGATTCGTATCTCTCCCAGCTCGTCCTCCCCCGTGCTCAAGCTTCCACCGACAAAGCAACGCTTACTGCGCAAGGAACGCTTGGCGGTGATTTGCTTCATCCGTTAGTAGAAGCAAATTTCAGCCTCGAAGCTGAGGAATTGCCCACCTATCTCTCGCATGCAGAATGTATTCCGAAAAAAATATCGGGCTCAGTTTCAGGTTCGATGGAACGTATCTCGATCGAAAACCTAAGCGTCGATACGTTTTTGCAAGAAGGAGAGGCCCGGTTTGATTTAGACAATGCCGCATTTCAAACCAATCTAAATATTGTAACCGACTCGGAAATGGATTTCATTCGTACCTGCTTCAGAGCGAAACTCGGAGGTATCGCCTCGCACGAAAAACGAGAGGCAATGGTTGAAGCGCTCAGCACTGCTGTGGTTGAATCGCTCGTGAAAATTACAGTCGACGGGAAACTAGAGCCCCTCGAGGTGAAGAGCACGTTTGAAGGAGAGTTAAATCGTAGCGATCCACGTTTCCGTTCAAGGCTTGATGCAAGTCTTGATTGGAGCACCTCGACTCTGGCACTGAGTTTGAAGGAAAGAGGCGTCTTGCCGCAAATTCTCCCGGAGCCTCCACGCGTCGAATCGTCCACGGGGCTCGAAGTGACGAGATTCCAAACGGCGACAAATTCTCATATCGACGTGAAAGTTACGCATGATTTTGATTCCTCGGAGACAAATATCGAGCGATTAGATTTTACGCGATATCCGCTCGTCAAACTGTTGCTTCGAGCCACTCCGTTTCTCGATCAACAACTCTTTGAAATTATTAGCTCAGAAATCGACACGCAAAGTACGATCGATGGCAAGGCCACGGCACAAATTCAGCCTTCTCTAAACAACGCCAGCGGTTCTGGTTCCTATGTACTTCGTTCTATTGGTTCGAGCACAATTGCGTTGGAGGAATTACGACTCCCATTTCGACTCTCTACTCAGGGATTGGAAATACGTAAGGCCGTGGGCACCACACCGGCTGGAAAAATTGATTTAAATTTTACCCTGGGGGCTAAGGGGAAAATGCTTGGTGGTCTTGGCATTGAGCAATTTGACCTAAGGCAACTTCCGGCAGTGCAGACCTATCTGCCAAGCCTCGCACTGGTCGCCGACGGAAGGATTGCTCTCCATGGTTCAGTTCAGCGACCGACGTATTCCGCCGAATTCGTTCTTTCCAGCGCTGAAGAGGAGCTTGGCTCGTCACGCAACGAGGGTAAAGTGAAATTAGAGGGAGATTCAGAAGCGTTTCGGGCAACCGGGAGTTTGTTTGATGGAGCGGGGGTGCTTGCTCTCAACTATCCACTGGTTGACGGAAAGCGGCTTACAATTGATGCGCGAGCGGAGAAGCTCCCCTTAGATTTTTTACTACCCTCTCCTTCCTCAGAGGCTGCGGTACGATCCTCAGGCGAAATAAGCGCGGCATTACAGTATCAAGGAGAGAGAGAGAATCCTCTGCTTGGTTCGGGTGAGCTAAGGGTACAGGAGGTCCGCGTCACTCATCAAGACTTGCTGCTGAGTAATCCGCGCCCCTTACTTCTTACCATCAAGAATCAACGCCTTGATTTTGGGGAGTCAATACTCAGCTTCAACAATGAGCGTTTAACAATTACCGGCTATCTGGACGCGGAGTCTGGATGGAAGACTGACATCAACGGCGTCATTGCTATTGGCGAATACTTGGCGGATTTACCTCGAATTGAACAGTTATCAGGAAATCTCAAGGTTGATCTTGCTGTTCGTGGCCAACCAGACGAGCCGACTTTTTTTGGTTCAGCCGATCTGATGGGCGGCTCAGTTTCCGTCCCACTTCAGCACA
>CAYGNZ010000421.1:0-3452 GCA_964351345.1 uncultured Bdellovibrionales bacterium
AAAATCCGAGAAAGTTGTCCCACAATTCTCAATGGCGGCTTGAAGAATTTCTTTCGTGCTGCGATGAATCCTTGCTAATTGCTTTTTATCTAGCAGGCCGATTGGCGAAAAAGGATCAACTTTTGCCCGAAAAGCGATCTCGCAGGCGTAGATGTTCCCTAAACCAACGACCTTGTCCTGTCGTAAAAGCCAAACTTTAGTAGCCTGATTCGAACCCTTCACTAACTCACAAAGGCGGGAGCTAGTGAACTCCTTACTACAAGGATCCACTCCAGTCGGGATAAAGTTCTCACGTTTTTCTGAATATTTAATCGTTCCGAATCGACGGGTGTCGTAAAACAACAGGCTTCCACCCTCAAGCACAAACTCTGCCCGCAAATGTGCACGCTCAATTGAGCTTTGATGAACGTACTTCGCTTCAATCTCCGTGACCGTTCCATCTACCGGCATCCACAGCAGACGCCCTGTCATGCGAAGATGAACGGCCAAAAAGCTCTCATCTCCCGCTGAGCTAGATAAGGTCAACACAATTTGTTTGCCGAGTCTTTCGGTAGCTTCTACTTGCTTTCCAATCAGTGCTTGCGGGTCTAATCCGGCAAATAGTGGGTCAAGAAAGTTGACTAGAGTTATGCGCCTATCGGCAAGTATCGGCCTCAACTGTCTTACGACCGTCTCTACTTCGGGCAATTCTGGCACGTCTGGGCAAACTCCTATGGGGAGAGCAATAAAAGCTGAGAAAAACCACAAAACTACCGCATCTTAGAAAGTATGAAAACAAGTGTGCTTGTCATAGATAGCAATGCTGCCGTCCAGGCGATAATAGCTGCCGCGCTCTCACCAAGCGGCTTCGAGGTCCATTGCTTAGCAAACGGTGCGAGCGCACTGGAGCAAATTCGCACACGTAGTCCCCATGCCGTGTTTGTTTCTAAATCATTATCGGATTCCGATGCAGTAGCTCTTTGTAGAGCAATTAAAAACGATCCTGCTACGGCAAAAACCATAGTAATCGTCATGGCATCCGGCAGTGGTAGTGATGACTACGCTGAACAAGTGCGGAAAGCAGGTGCCGACGCACTGCTAAGCAAACCGTTTAAATCTAACGAAGTAAAAGATCTCCTCGATGAGGTTGCGCAAAAACAGAAACCAAAGCGCGAGGAGGTGAAAAAAACAGAGGCAAGCACCTCGAGCACAAACAGCGAAGACGCCTGCGTGCTCGTTGAGTTGGGTGACTTGATGCTCTCTGCAATGTTTATCCGATTTTTTACGCGATTCGGTATTGAGGCTGTTACAACACTAGGTGATGTGCCGAAGGGTAAGCAAATACTACTCAGCGTTCTCGATAAGAGTGCAATTGAGCGCCACGGTATTGACAAGCCGGGAGTGTATGGTGAGCTCTACCAAGTTCCGCCCTCCGGTGCGCTCGAGGAGGAGGAGTGGCCGCACGGCACTCGTCTCAAACGTCCACTTTCGGAACAGTATCTGCGCGACTGCTTTGCATCGATACTTCCCCAAAAATGCCCGGAAAGTAAGGTGGATCAAGCTGAGCTGGAGCAGAATGAGCAGAGCCTACTCTCTGCTAGAATTTCAGCGCATATCTTCGAACGTCTGCTACTCTCAGAACCTTTGCGCCAGAGAAAGTGGCGAGAAGTAGCAGCCAGCGTCGGTGCCGAGACGCTGCACCAATGCCAGTCTTGGCAGAAGGAATAGTACTTATTTCTCCACCGACTCTTCATCAAGGATGCTTGCCAGACCGAGCAGGAGGTGATCGGTTCGCTTCTCAATAGTCTCAGAGGTAGAGAGCTGCTTGTTAGACTGAAAAATGAAATCACCACTCAGTCGCGCAACACGAAGGATGGAGAGAAAAGCTTCCTCGCCTGATTCATCTTCGTATTTCGCATGAATCACCTGCCCATCTCGAAAATGCATTTCAGCAACATTGACCTCCACACGAATCTCTAACACTCCAGTCTTCTGGGCAGCTGAGAGCATCTGGATAACGTCGACAAGTGAGATTTCCGACAGAGAACCCTGAAGTTGCCCTCCCCCTCCACGGCGAAGCAGCGAATGAACTCGAAAAAGCAACTCCGAGTCTTCGCAGGGAAGTGTGACAAAATCATCGCAGGAAAGTTTATAGCACTCACTTTTTATTCGACCTGAGTTACTCACCACAAGAGAGCGCGTGCGCTTTAGTAGAGGATTGAGATTTTTCAATGAGAGAAACTCCACCACATCGATAACTTCAAGTGAATCGTATGCGATAACCAATTCCACGGGCGAACTACTCATTTCCTCCAACGCCGAAATCGCACAAGGCATAGTACTCAGTTCAATACCGGCACTTACCAGCGTGGCACCGAGGCGATCAAGACTGTTATTCGTTGAATCTACAATGAGCACTGAGGGCATAGAATGATTCCGCGATAAAATGAGGCCCAGCATTACTCAACCGTATTCTCCTCTCCACTGCCTGAGGTGAGCTACGGAATGAGTATTTTCCTTCCAAATCAAGGCATTACTTTGACAGTGATTTAGAGTCAGCCAGGAAGGTTTTAGACTCCGAGAACAGAGATTGACCTAGAGCAAGGCAAAAACCTCCCCTGTTCTTCGATACACTTTCGAAAACACGCTCTACAATTTTTCGAGCAAACTTCTGGCAATCACTCAACCTTTTGCTCAGCCAGGCCGTTTATCTTTGTAGAGTCTTACAGCAAGCTACAGCGGATAATCTTAATGAGCGCCCTACTTCCCGACGGCACAAAACAGGTTCAACTCTCGAAAGCACAATTCGAGGGTATTACCACTGTGTTGAAAGGCTTCTATCAAAAGACAAAATGCGGCGTTGTAATGCTTTCGGATGAAAGCGGACTCGCACTCGCACAAAGTGGACGTCTCGATTCGAACAAAATGGCTCTCCTATCAACCTTGGCGGCAGGAAACTACGCCGCAACCGTCCAAATGGCAGCATTGGTCGATGAAGAAAGCGGATTCGAGAAACAGTATCACGAGGGCACTACCTACAGTATTTATCTGACAGGAGTCACGGAGAATTTCTTCCTCGTCGTGGTATTCTCCCAGAAACGTACTTCATTTGGCATGATTCGAGTGATGACGGAGAAGCTCGTGGAAGAACTACAATCAGTGCTTGCGAGAGAAGCCGACGAGAACGAGGAGAGCGTTGAATTAGGACCGGCAGTATCTGAGCAACTAGAGGATTTGGAATTCCGTGACGAACTTAGCTCCCGACTCGATTCCATTCTTGGCAACAGCGAATCGAAATAAGCGGAAGAAGGAGAAGGAAAGTGTTTATTAACTACGGCCTCAATCAAATTGACTTAAAGATAGTCTATTACGGGCCGGGTTTTTCTGGAAAGACCACCAATCTTGAATGGGCTCACAACAACATCGATCCGAGCCTCCGTAGTGACATCCTCAACTTAAAAACCAAAGAGGAC
>CAYGNZ010000422.1:0-3426 GCA_964351345.1 uncultured Bdellovibrionales bacterium
TGTTGCCTGAGGAAGACTATCGAGGATGTCCACTGTTTGAGGTGCCAAGGTGTAGACATCTTGCTCCGTGCTATCGAAGTAGAGTGGATCAAAGCGGTAGAGTCCGAGATTGAGAACGGCGAGAACGGCAACAAATAATGCAGTGTAGAGAGTAACTCCGACGCCGAAACCTGCGGCACGTTGTGCCGCCGCAGAACCGAAAGGACGCAATCCTCCTTTTAGCGTAAAGAGCAGGATCAGCAGAACCCCAAGCCCGACGTGTGCCTGCATGAAGTAAAATTGATCAAAGCTGAGCAAAAAGTACGTCAGTAAGCCAAAGGCCAGGAAAATTAAACCGAGAATGCCAAAATAGTGGATGTAGTTTTTCATTTGCTATCGCCAGTCCTGAGCTTCAAGAATTCGATTAGCAATGAACAATCCAAGCAGGGTAATGCTCAAAAAGTAAAACAAGTCCGCACCGGTGAGAACTCCGCGGAAGAGAAAATCCAGGTGAGTGCTCGGGTCTAAGTAGGTAAACACTGCGGCGGAGTAGCCATCCAATTTAGCTGCCGGTGCATCGAGCACGGAGAGAAGTAAAAGAAGAACAAGGCTTACAATACCTGCAATGGTTTGGCTCTTGGTGAAGGCAGAGACGGCAAGGCCTATTGCGACAAATGAGGTTGCGTACAGTACCAGACCGAGAAAACCGACGAGAATCGGCGCGACCTCTGGATCACTAAACACAATCAGCACCATCGGAAAGGCAAAAGAAAGCCCCAGCATTGCGAGTACGACTCCGCAAATTCCAAGAAACTTTCCGAGCACAATTTGTGTGGAGTTCAACGGAGAGGTAACGAGAAGTTCGAAAGTTCCATGCTGCTTCTCTTCAGAGATCGCACGCATGGTGAGGATGGGGATGATAAAAATCAATACGATTTCTAATACGTGATAGTACTGCTCGATGACGAGTTCGTTAAGACTAGGACAGAGCTCGCGAAGCATCGCTGACTGGCTAAGCTGCGAGTTATACTCTTGAAGGAGTGTGAAAAAGAAGAATCCACTAAGCAGTAAAAATCCGGCCATCACCACGTACGCTAGAGGTGTGACGAAGCTAATTCGAAGCTCCTTTTCTGCGAGAAATAAAATCTTTTTCATGCTGACTCGACCTGCGCTGCATCACCCGCCACCGTAGCGAGAAACCGTTCCTCAAGCGTGCTGTCTGCGGTTAACTCTTCTAAACTTCCTTCTACCACGGCTTTGCCTTTAGAAATGATGAGCACCCGTGAGCAGGTCTGCGAGACCTCGGGCAAGATATGCGTGCTGAGAATCACGGTATGCTGCTCGCGAAGGTCTCGTATCAATCGGCGAATTTCAATGATTTGTGCCGGATCAAGCCCGCTTGTCGGTTCATCAAGAATGACCACCGCGGGGTTATGCACAATTGCCGCCGCAAGCCCAACGCGCTGGCGGTAGCCTTTTGAGAGCTGACCACAAAGTCGGTTTGCGACATCACTGAGCAGACATCGTTCAATCGAGTCCGCAACCGCAGAGGTAATCTTTCCGCGCGCTACTCCTTTTATTTTTGCAATGAAGCGTAAGTACTCTCTCACCCGTAACTCTGGATACAGTGGAGGGGTCTCAGGGAGGTAACCAATATTTCGACGCACGTCTTGAGCCTGGGTACGGACATCAAAGCCGGCAACCTTTGCACTTCCTTCACTCGGAGCAAGAAAGGTGGTCAACAAACGCATGGTTGTTGATTTCCCTGCACCATTAGGCCCCAGAAGCCCGAGCACTTCCCCTGTCTCAAGACGAAAGCTGAGGTGGGAAACGGCGTTTAAATCGCCAAAATTTTTCGATAGGTCTTGGGCTTCAATCATCTAAAATCTGCAGAAGAGCCAGCACGTGAGTAAGGAATAATTAAATGTCAGCATCGAATTTATGCTGGGAAAGCTAGAATTTAACTGTCTTATCTACTACTCTCAGTTCAGTCGAGCCAAATCGGTATCTGACTATCTACCATCTGCCCCCTTGAAGCGCGAAGTACGCTATTTTTCGAATAAGTTTATTATTTGAGGACAGATGTGCCCAGCACTTAGCTCTCAGTTCTTGGTGTAGACCCTCAGGGCGGTCTTGAGCATGGAGGATGCTGCAAGCAAGCAGCTAAGTACTTGTTTTTTAGAGATATTCTCATATTTTTGAGATTTCAAACTAGAGATGTATTGAATCAAGATGTCTATTCTTGAGAAAATTGTAGAAGAAAAGCGCCGGGAATTAGCAAATAAAACGGCTCAGCTTAGCCTTGCGGAACTTCGTGCTCGGGCGGAAGCCTCCCTTGCCCCGCGCGGTTTCGTCGCCAGTCTCAAAGCCTCGGCGCGACCTGCAATAATCGCCGAGGTCAAACGTGCCTCGCCGTCAAAAGGTATTATTCGCGCGGATCTTGAACCCGTGGAAACGGCCGTAGCCTATGCCAACCACGGTGCAGCAGCAGTTTCGATTCTCACCGATCGCAGCTTTTTCTCAGGCGAAGATGCCTACATCGAGCAGGCTCGCCCGCAAGTAGGGGCACCACTACTACGCCAGCAATTCCTTACCGATTCCTTCCACGTACGCGCATCACGTGCCCTGGGTGCTGCTGCAATCTTGCTCATCGTTGCAATCCTGCAACAGGATACGCTCCACGCACTTGCAACTGAGGCACGGAGTGCGGGCTTAGACTTGCTCATCGAAGTACATAGTGAGGAAGAGTTGACGCGTGCAGTTGAGGTCATTCGTTCGCTTGAAAATTCCGCACAAGATTCTCAGGTTGCTCTCGGCATCAATAATCGAGATCTCAACACCTTCGTCACCTCATTGGAGACTACGAGGGTCTTAGCGAGTGAAGCGAAAAGCTTACTTGCAAGTCTAAAGAGTTCAGTACCGCTTGTTGCAGAGTCTGGAATTGCAAATGCCATGGATCTGCAACTTCTCACCTCATACGGCGCAGAGGCCTTCCTCATCGGAGAGTCCTTGGTCAGTAGTGGAGATCCTGGTAAGAATCTCGCAAAACTCATTGAAGAATTTCAAGAAACAGCCGGGGATGCGGTGTCCGCTTCAGGGGGATAAGTCACGTAGAGTAATGGCGAAAGAAACAGAGAAAAAACTATTTAGTGCTGATGAAGGTGGGCACTACGGTCAGTTCGGTGGGCGCTATGCTCCAGAGGTGTTGATGCCGGCACTTGAGGAGCTAGAGCAGACCTTTGCTGAAGCAAAAGAAGATCCTCAATTTCTCAGCGAGCTTCGAGAAACTCAGCAAAATTTCATCGGCCGACCCACGCCGCTCTACTATTGTGAGAATCTCACTAAAAAACTCGGTGGGGCAAAAATCTACCTAAAAAACGAAGGTCTCGCCCATACTGGCGCGCACAAAATTAATCACTGCGTCGGGCAAGCGCTCATCGCTCGCCG
>CAYGNZ010000423.1:0-3417 GCA_964351345.1 uncultured Bdellovibrionales bacterium
CCGCAGCAATCATCTTCTGAGCGTGAGTTCCTTCCGCGTCGTTGTATTCCTCAAGTGCGGCGAGTGCGGCGAGTTTTACGTACTGGCGTGAACGCTGGGCTTTTGACGCGGCCGCCGTGAGATCCACGGCCAAGGCTGCCAAGCTTACCACGGCGACTAATAAAATAGCGGTGAGGATCAAAATTGCGCCCTGCTCGGAGTTGGCAGAGGCTCTTGGCACTACACCTTTTTCGGCTTGAACCAGCACCTTACTCATCGCAGTTCTCGCAAGTTCCGTCGCTTAAAACGGTGCAGGGGTTACCCTGACCAAGCTGACAGGTCGCCGTGTGCAGGCACTGACCTTGGTAGAGTTCAAAACCCGCCTGACATTGGCATGAGCAGTCTGATTGCTGTGTCGCGTTACTCGGACAAGAGGCAGAGCACTCGCAGCTACCTCCATCAAGCACTTTGTTTGGATCATCACACTCGCATGCACTTCCGCTGTAGGTCGCACCACTAGGGCAGTCGCAATTGCACGTCGAGCTATTCGGCGTTGCTCCCGAGCCACACGTGGTATACTCAGCGCTACAGACGCAGGAGCCGCCGTCTAATTCTTTTTTCGGATTGGAGCACACACATTCAGAGCCGTTGTAGCTCGCTCCGCTTGGACAATCGCAGGCGCAGGTTGTCGAATTCCGCGTTGCCCCATCACCGCAAGCCGGTAGATCGCTTCGGCACTGGCACGTTCCTCCGCTCATCTCTTTGTTGGCGTCGCTACAAACGCACTCGCTGCCGTTATAGCTCGAACCACTCGGACACTCGCACTGACAGGTGCTACTGTTACGAGTCGAGCCTGGGCCGCAGGCAGGAAGACTTGCGCTACATTCACATCCAGAGCCGGAGAATTCTTTGTTCGGGTCACTACAGACGCACTCGCTACCGTTGTAGGTCGCTCCGCCAGGGCATTGGCATTGGCAATTGCTTGTGTTTCGTGTTGCGCCTGATCCACAGGCGGGTAAGCTCGCACTGCATTGACAGGAGGAGCCATTAAATTCCTTGTTCGCATTGTTGCAAACACACTCGCTGCCATTGTAGGTCGCACCACTTGGACACTGACAGGCACAAGTGGATGAATTTCTCGTCGCTCCTGAGCCACAAGCGGGAAGGCTTGCACTGCACTGACAACTAGTGCCGTTAAATTCCTTACTCCCGTTGTTACAGACACATTCGCTGCCGTCGTAGCTCGAACCACTGGGACATTCACAGGCGCAGGTGCTTGCGTTGCGTGTTGCGCCGCTGCCACATGCGGGTAAGCTCGCGCTGCATTCACAGCTTGAACCATTAAACTCCATGCTCCCGTTATCGCAGACGCATGCAGAGCCGTCATACGAGGAACCGGAGGGACACTCACATTGGCACGTCGTGGGGTTTCTCGTAGCACCGGTGCCACAAGCAGCAAGATCGGAACGACACTCACACGTTGTCCCATTGAGTTCCATATTTCCGTCATTGCACTCACAGGCCCCACTTCCCGCGTTGTAGGTCGTGCCACTAGGGCAGGTGCAGGCACACGTTTCTGAGTCTACTTGAGCACCACCATCGCAGGTGATACCCGGATCGCATACGCAGTCACCACCGGAGACAACCTTGCTTGCGTCACTACAGGTGCACTCACAGGTCTCTGGAGCGGGGCTCGCGCCGTCAGGGCAGGAGTCCGCATTTGGACATTCACAGCCACAGGAATCAGGATTTTGTACCTCACTACCCGCGCAAGGAGGATCTGCAGGCGCGCACTCGCACTCTCCGCCAGATTCAACCTTTCCGGCGGGACATTCGCAGACAAGAGGATCGCTGCCCGTTGCGACAAAGCCGTTTGCACAGGAACATTGGCATGAATTGGAATCTTGCGTTTGGAAACTACCGCAATTATTTTCGCACACGCACCATTCATTCTCGTCAACAAAGCCTTCCGAGCATTCACAGGAGAGAGGGTCTGAGCTGGTTTCAACAAATCCGCGAACACCAAGACATCGACACCGACATTGATTCTTGTCAGCCCAAGCACCGTTCCCACAAATTGCTTTTGTCAAAGGACAGGTGCAGGTTGGGTTCGTTCCACTATCATCAATTTCAAGGCCCTCTGCACACTCACATTCGCCATCAGAGTTCATGCTCAAGTTGCCCAGGCAGGTGCACTCTCGAGTTTGGTAGTTCCAGGTCTGATATTGTTCGCAAGGGCATTCCCCTTGTTCGTAATCTGCCGAGCCTGCCGGATTTCCGTTACAGTCGACATTTACTGGCAGCGATGCGACTCTGCGCGGTTCTCGAAACGCAAGTGCTCGAGACTGCACTGAAAGCGTTGGCAACCACGGCAGGATGGGGACTACCTCTGCACGAAGACGCACTTCAATCGGTGCATTGTTAAGTGCTTGCTCCATAGTTTCGCCAGAGACTGGCTGAGGCATGGTGAGGATTTGATAGGTATCACCGTTGCCGTCATCCCCTTCCTCCAGCAAATACGCACTACTTGATCCTTCGCCCTCAGTAAGCATTGTGCTTAGCGGCATTGCCTGAGCAAGGGCTTCGATCTCTGCTTTTGCCGCAATAAATTCCGGAGACTCTTGGTCCTCCGAATCAATCCCGTTGATACTTACTGCAATTGCTACGGCTCGCTGAGCGCTGGTGGTGAGAATGGTTTGAACGGTGATATACCGGGCAAAGTCGACTAAGGCGATGATGACGAGAATGAGAATGGGAAAGGCGAGGACAAACTCAACCATCGTTGCCCCAGATTCTGCCTTTTTGATTCTAGTATGCATATGCGTAATCGCTTGAGTATTCGTCCTTGAATAAATAGGGAGCGGTCGCCTCGACACTAATACTCAGACCACTAATTGCTGGAGCATAGTCTGAACTGCTGCTCTGAAAAATTGGTAAATAGGCCAACTCCACGGTTACCGTAATCGAATGAGCCGCGACATCGCTACTACCTGAGGAGGGATCATCATAGCGTAGTTCCACATTGGTAAGTTCTTCAGCATACCCAGATTGTTCAAGTAAAAACTCAACGCGTGAAATGACCCTTTCGCGCATCTGGTTCGTGCTCGCTTCCCCCGCCTGCTCGCCACTTTCGATTCCCGCAAGACTTGCCCCGTACCGCGCGCCCTCGTAGACAATATGAGTAAGCTCAAGATACTGATTGAGCGCCCGTCCAGTCTCCACAATGCTTAGCACAAGGAATAGCAACACTGGCAAAACAATGGCCAGTTCCAACATTGATTGTCCTTGCTCATTCGATATGGACTGAGTGTTCATTGTGCTCGCCAAGCTGCTGCTTAAAATCAGGCCTCCTCTTGTTGCTAAAAGTCGGCTGTTTTCGGCCCAATCTAAAGCGGATCAGGGTTAAGTGACTAAAATTCCAAGTTTCTCTGTCCGCTT
>CAYGNZ010000424.1:0-3405 GCA_964351345.1 uncultured Bdellovibrionales bacterium
ACATCTGCGCCAAGGCCCAGACTCTGTGCTCGAGTGAGTTGCCCAGTTTTGGGAAGTCGTAGGTCTGCAAGGGAATCACGAGTAATCTCGGCAACCGCCGTCGATAACTCAGAAAGAGCGTCTTTGGCTGACGCGATAGTTGGATTGTTGCTCTTATCAAGCATCTCTCGTTCCTCTCAAAAAACCCCTGCTTTCTTTAATTGTGAGAGATGGAGGTGAGATGATGCTTTTTAAAATGGGCAAAGCGCTAACAAGAGGATTCTTTAACTATTTCCGCTTGTTAGCGCTGTTACGGAATCGCTAAAATGTTTTCCTATAGGCCACTCCTATAGACACTAGGTAGAGAGGGATAGTGAAGAACACACCTATGCCGAAGAGAATTACTCCGCAGCCACCAGCGATACTGGCGACGATGTTAAAAACTAGGTAACCAAAAAAATTCTTCATCACCGTTTCAGCGCTTAGCTTTGCGGCAGGAATAGGGTCAAGACCCTTATCCGCAATTAAGGGAATGCCGAACATCAGCAATGTTCCAATGGCAAGGCTACCGAGGGTAGAGAGGATACCACCAATCCCTGGAACTGATCCGAGAATCAGTGAGGCCAAAGTGTAGATTGCGACATAGCCAATCACAAACAGTAACGCAGGTAGCAGAGCGCTAAATCCCTTGAAAACATCGCCAACACTTGGTCTTGGCTCAGAGCCATCCAAAAGACGTAACACGATGAGGAACAATCCTACCGACATGGCGCCGGCGAGAACAATTGTGAGGGAAATAATGCCAGCAATTAAGGCGGCGCCGAAAAGCAACCAAAAATTGCTTTTGTACAGTTCAAAGGCTTCTTTTAACCAATCGCCTGTTTTGACGTCCGGTACTCCGGCTGCTGCAGCTTGGGGTTGTTCGGGAATTTCTTCGCTCATATCAACTTTCCTTTTTGGCTTTTGCTACTCTAACTAGCCGTTACTAAGAGACTGTAATGCGCGAGGCGCGTAGGCAGTAGACACCTACGTAAAAGCCTAGCAGATGCAGGAAAAAAGGAAACTTCAATTAGTTCCGGTTGCTTCCGAGCCCGCTTCGCTGGCGTTATTTTGTGAGTCATCCACTAGGGATTGTGTGGCAGCTCCTTTTGCTCCGATAAGCATTACCGCGGAGATGCCAATATCCGCTCCCGTTAACTGCTGGATTCTGAGGACCTTCTTTCCGACACGTTTTTCCTCTTCAGTGACTGGGAAATAAAACCATTTACCAAGATGAAGACGCTCCGCAAGTTGCTGGCTGGAAGCGGAGTAGATACGGGAACTCCGCCAATGGCTATCACCATCAGTCATGAAAATTGCGAGATGCGTGGGGGCGGCATGCTGAGGAAAATAAACTGAAATAGTGCCAGACCCGTTTGCCTTTAAGTGCCAGGAAACCTCTCGCTGCCAGGGAGGTGCAAGCGTGAATTCGGGGAGAAGAATGCGGAGGGAATCTGCGGCGAAGTGCTTTGGGCTAAGACGAGGATAAAGAAAGCCGCCGTTTTTTCCCAGCTCGTACCAGGCAAGTATTTCGAGTTCCTGTTCCGCCTTGGGTAGCTCTGGCGAGTGGTAGTGTGCTTGCGAACCACCAGAAGGCATCGTCACTTCTTTTGCGAGAAGAAGCTGTAGTGAGTAAGCAACTGCCAGTAAAATACCAAGCAGGAGCAAGGCTTCAAGGTAGCCGCGGAGGGAAAACTGCGGTGGGATAGGGGCAAGCTTGCGCCAGGAGTCGCTATTCATCGGCCTGCACCTGAGAGCGATTATCTACTATTGCCATAAGCGAATGAAGTTCCAGGGGTGGCCCAGTGAGCTTGTTAATTTTAAATTCAAAAATCGAGCCTTGAGCCGGGAGAGGAAAGAAGTACCATGCGCCAGACTGTAACTCGCTAATCATCCGTTGCTCTGATTCAAATCGTATTTTCCCCGTGCTTTTTCCACTGTCCTCACTAAGGTAGACACCGATTGAGCTAGGACGTATTTGTGAGTCAAGAAGGCGAATTTCCAAACTCGCTTCGCCATGAATTTCGGCCACGTTTTTCCAGGGTAAAATCTTGGCATGCGCTATGCGAAGGCTAAGGGGCGTATTGCCGCTTAGCAGACGAAATGGGGCTTGGGGAGAGTCAATGGTGGAGAGATGAATGATCTCTGAATCCTTCGGCACTTCAAACTCGTAGGAATCTTCGGTTGCTTGAATGTCCACTCCAGATTGAGCGCGCTGAACGAGAAAGCCAGAAATGATGATGAATACTAAGGAGCCGATGCTGAATGCATGAGCAAGTTCTTGGCTTGAGTGCGCTTGTAATGTGTCAGCGTTTTCCCCGCGAGCACCAAGTTTGAACAGATCCAAATACAGGGGTGCGGCACCAAGAACGAGAAAGTACTGAAAAGGAAGTAGGTAACGCGGTTGTCCCATGCTGAAAAAAGCGACGCCTGCGATTCCCAGTAGCGGCAAGGTGAGCAAGACCATTTGCGCGCGGTAGCGTTTGTGAGCAAGTGCCTGAAGGAAACCATAAAGAAAGGGAATGCCCGCCAGAAGCAGCAAACCCCACTGAAAATACACTTCCAGTTCCGCAGCAAGAGTATTGTTTCGAAGCGGCCAGCGGGGATTGATTTGATAGAGCTCGATGACATTGTGCAGGCTAATTAGAAGCTGCTTGAGTGGGTCTTCTTGCCAAAGCTCCCAAGTCATTTGCCGAAACGCAGCGCGCTGCATGATTGGGGTTTGAATCATCGCTGCTTCATAAAACGGATACTCAAGACCGGAATTATTGTTGTGGAAGATATAGAACAGTCCTGAATCCTTATCCGAACAACCAATTGCCTTTCTACGGCTCTGCCCTAAATAGGAATTGTACGCGTCATTTGCAGAAAGGAAGTAGCTTGGTTGACCGAGCACACTGGAGTTTATTGCGAACTGGCCCGCAATCGGGAGGAAGGCAAAAAGAAGCAAGCAGAGTAAGGATACGAGCTTTGCGCGTGGTAGTTTGAGAATGAAATGCGCGAGAATCAAGCTAAGTACAATTACCAAGCCTTGACCTTTGAGCAGCACAGAAAATCCCGCGGCAAGGCCACTTGGGGCAAAGAAGCTTAGTGCGTGCTGCACACTCGAACGATTGGAGTCTGAGAGGCTTAGAATTCCTGAGAGATAAAAATCAAGGCTGAGGAGAAGAAGACAACTAAACAGTGGCTCGGCCATGAAGAAGCTGACTTGTGCGGTAAACGGCCAATAGAGAAGACTGAGCAGCATAAGAATGCTGCTGAGAGCGTCTGAACCAAAAAGTTTTTTAGCGAGGCGACCAAGGAGCACGGTGGTGCAAGCAATAGCCAGGGCTTGAAGCAGAAGCAGCAACTCAAGACCGAGTGAAAAGCCAAAGAGAAAAAAGACGA
>CAYGNZ010000425.1:0-1562 GCA_964351345.1 uncultured Bdellovibrionales bacterium
TAGGAATCTCAAGTTACAGCCGGTGTTGCTCGTAGGAGACAGAGGGCCTGCCGCTCGAGACGCTCACGATGGCAAGGAAGGAAAAGGGCAAACATCCGACGAGCTGCATAGTTTGCTGCTCGTCGGCGCTTACCCCCAGTTCCGGGAACACAAGTTCAAGATTCAAACTGAAATGACAGCGCTCCGACCGCTTAGGAATATTCCCTCAGACATTCAACCAGTTCGTCTTTTGACATCTGGGAGCGGCCTTCGATATCGAGTTCTTTGGCGCGTTCGTACAGTTCTTCCTTGGTCCAATTCTCAAAACGTGGACTGCTGTTTTGCTGCAAACCTTTACCGGCTTTGTAAAGACCATAGGTCAAGGCCGCAAGCAGACCCGTTGCTGCACAAGATGCCAACACGGGTCGTTCTTCAGCACTTTTCTTCGCAAGTCGAAAGCTCTCTTTCCCGTTCTGTTCAACATAGTCAAGAGCGCGCCGCGCTGAGTCTTCAAGGTTGCCAAATACTCTGGAAGCATCCGATGAAAGATCTTCTGCATACTTGGCAGCATCAATATCTCTAAGCGAGGCAAATGCTCGGCTTCCAAAGTCTTGGACCGAGTCTCTCACCGATTGGGTTGCGGCCTTGTCTTTCGATGAACGGAATAGGAGTGCAGCGGCAAGTGCGCCCGCTCCCGCTACGGCACCGATAGTGATGGCCGGATGTTTCGCAGCAACTTTCTTAGATTCCCTGAGACGTCGCGAAACCTTTTCTTTCGTCCCTTCGTGAGGAATCTCTGACATCTCCTCAATCGGGGCCCCGAGGCGTTGATCAATTGGTTGACCCGCCTGGTCGGTTTTCACTGATGAAGAAGCGTCCGAGTCTTTGCCTGAGACAGAGGACCTCTCCGAAGACACTCCGTTTCCGGCAATCGATTGGCCCATAGTATTCATAAACCCTCTCTTTGATTAGTGGTAATTATTGTAGCTGAGAGACAACTATGCCGTGCCCACCCTTTGCTGTCCCTAAGCCAGATCAGGCACACCAGAAATGGGCGTATCTACTACTGATCTCCGTCATAGCGGTTGCATGCTAGCCGGTGCCACACTAGGGACCATACGGCGGTCCAAGCAGCGACCCAGCGCAGTGTTGTGCGCCGTCAGTGGGTCAGCCACCGCTACACTTAAAAATCTTACTCAACACCGAAGGAGATAGAAAATGTCTGCACCAGCAAACGCGACACCAGCGACAGGAGATAGTGTGATGTCTGATCTGATCAAGATTTTGTTAGCAATTTTCCTCCCACCTCTCGGAGTATTCCTAGAGGTCGGGCTCGGCAAGCACTTCTGGCTTAACATCCTGCTCACCATTCTCGGTTTTATCCCGGGCATTGTGCACGCAGTTTACATAATTGCTAAACGTTAGGAAAAGTCGGTGGAGTCGCACTCTATACAAGACCAGCGACAGGACACCGCGAGTGAGGACCCCCTCGTCCTCCTCGCGGATTTGATCGCTGATCTGAAATCCAACCTCAGTCGATTCGTCGAGGTGGAGGTGACGGTGTTCCGGGCAAGACTCTCGCT
>CAYGNZ010000425.1:1662-3404 GCA_964351345.1 uncultured Bdellovibrionales bacterium
GTAGATCCCAGCGCATGGCTTCGACATCATCCGATTCTCACTCTAGGCTCTTCATTTATCGTCGGAATGTTTACGGTAAGAAAACTTAAGTCCTTGCACGAATCCGCGCGCACGCCTGAGGAGAGCCGGGAATTTGAATCGCGACAGGACACTGAGAAAACAGAGGAGTCGAAGTCCTATATCGTACCGATTCTGGCTGCAGGTATAAGCAGGACGCTCATTGGTTTCGGTAAAGATATAGTTTTAAACGCCCTCCACAATTCTTCCAATTCGACCGAGGTGTTGTCTGAAGAGCGATGATAGCTAAGAATTACCAGCGACAATGTGCACGCAGTCTGGCATTGATTTGCGTGTTTCTGACTTTCTCAATGCTGTTTTTTGCGCAAGCGGTCTTCAAGCCGATCGTGCTCGCAGTATTAATGAGTTTGGTTCTGGAAAAGCCGGTTCAATTCCTTTCTCGCCTGCGGGTTCCTCGGATGATCTCTGCAGCGCTCCTCTTATTGATTGTGGTCGCGTCATTTCTCAAAGTGGGGGATCTGGTTTCGTCTCCCGCCATGAAGTGGGCGAAACAACTACCAGCCGTGGTTTTAGAACTCGAACAAAGTATTAAAAGTGTCGGTCAAACTCACGATCCCTACGAAACGACTTCTGATGCGAAATCAGGGGCGTTTGAGATTTCCTCTGAGCCTATTCAGGATGTGATTGAGGATATCTCGATTCTTGAAGCCATTCTCGCCGAAGGACCGGCGCTGGTCTATTCGATCGCAATGACAATCCTGCTGAGTTATTTTTTTCTAGTCTTTGGAAAATCGCTCATCAGAGAAAGTGCGGAGTTTTTGGATCAGTATGTGGGCGTTGGTAGTGTAGAAAATATCAGTGAAAGAATATCGGAAGCGGTATCACAATACTTGCTCACGCTTGCATGCATTAATCTTATTCTCGGAATTGTGCTATCGATAGTTCTGTATTTGTTTGACATGCCAAACCCTTTGTTCTGGGGCCTTCTCGGCGGGGCGCTCAATTTTATGCCCTACATTGGCATTCTGGCAGGGACTGTCGCAGTAGCGCTCGTCTCATTTTACACCTTCCCTCATTCGATAGAGGCATTCTTAATCCCGCTTTCCTTCTATGGTGTAAGCGTGATTGAAGGATCTTTTATCACTCCGACAACGTTGGGCGTTCGCTTTAAAATCAATCCTGCATTAATCCTCATGTGGCTTATCTTATGGGCCTGGTTGTGGGGGATGGTAGGAGCCGTCATCGCCTTCCCCTTGTTTGCTGCATGCAAAATAACTTGGCAGGAATTGAGCGCTCAAGAATTTCGCGCTTCAACAACGGTGCCAAAAACAAGTGAGAAACCGTCAACAGCAGAGCAATCGAGCGAAATACTCTTAACCTCTTAAGAAGTGGAGGCAAACGTTCTCAGGCGTAGCACCATTTTTGTCCTATACTCTCTTCTCTTCGATCGCTAACATGCTCAACAACGATAGTATCCATATCGGCACTTCGACCAACACTGCTATCCAGAGATAATTACCTTCAATTCCGTCAACGAAACCTCCATACACACGTCCAAATAAAGTAAAACTCAACAGCAGCGCGCCAAGCTGAATCGCCTGTTTTTGGCGCTCTGCGCGGAGCAATGCGATGGCGAAATAAATTCCCAATCCAATTTCGAGCCCCCCGTAGAACGCTCGTAATTCCATGAGCGCGGTAGGATGCGAAGCCACGATATATGCATT
>CAYGNZ010000426.1:0-3384 GCA_964351345.1 uncultured Bdellovibrionales bacterium
AGAAAATCACTAAGCTTCTCTCTAATCGCTGCTTCGATTTCTTGCTGTCGAAAGCCCTGCCGCCACTGTTCCTTATCTTTCAAAAGAACAAACATTTCTGCGTTGTTCACCGGATCCGCATGTGCGCCCACTTCTCCACGCCCAATGCGACTTACGACGCTATCAACCTCAGGAATTGTCATTAAGCGCTTCTCCGCGAGCAAAGTCGTGCGCTTACTCTCTTTTAGCGAAATCGATGGTGCCATCGTGAGTCGGGTGACGATCGTTCCTTCTTGCATTTTAGGAGTAAACTCCGCGCCAAGAAACGGAAACAGCGCGGCTCCAATGAGAAGAAGCATTGCGGAAAAAACAACGGCGAGTATTCGATGACTGATGAAGTAACCAACGACGGAGTCGTACGTATTCTGCAAGGATTGAAGCCCTGGGAGAGCATGTTTTTTGTTCTCGTTTGAAGTTCGTCTCATCAGCAACTCACAGAGTACGGGTGCAACGAATACCGCAAAGAGCAGAGAGCCAAGCATCGCGAGTGCGACGGCGTAAGCAAGAGGTCTAAAAGTCTTTCCCTCGACACCGTGAAGAGTGAATAAAGGGAGAAAAACGACGATAATGATTGCGATTGCAAATACTATCGGTCGACCTACTTCAGTTACAGCCCGAGTCACGGTTTTCCAACGGGATTCTTCGGGAGGAGCGGTGCGGAGCAAGCGGTCAACGTTTTCAACAATTACAATTGTTCCGTCTACCATCATGCCGATTGCAATAGCGATGCCGCCAAACGACATGAGGTTTGCCGAAAGCCCAAAATAGCGCATTCCGAGCATGGCAAAGAGAACCGAGAACGGGATTGAGAGGGCGACCACAAGACTTGCGCGCAGGTCTCTCATGAATACAAATAGAACGAGTATTACCAACACGATTCCCTGGATCAGAGCATCGCGCACGGTTCTCGCGCAGGCTTCGACTAAGGTTTTTTGCTCGTAATAGGGAACAATTCGAATTCCCTCCGGCAATGAAGCGTTTATCTCTTCGAGTTTGTCTTCAACTCGGCTAATGACGGTCGATGAGTTGGAGCGAAAGAGTTTGATGACCATTCCGGCGACCACTTCGGAGATGCCGTCTCTTGTTTGAAGACCTCGACGAATTGCCCCACCAACACCGATGTCTGCGACTTGTTTGAGGTAAATTGGTGTGCCGTGCTCAGTCCGTAGAACAATGTTTTTGATATCCTCGATATTTCTGGCCAGTCCGATAGAGCGGACGACAAATTCTTCGGAGTTTTGTTCAATAAATGAGGCCCCCACATTGAGATTGTTGGCTTCCACTGTCTCGATAAGCTCCGTGAGGGTCACATTGAAACGCAAAAGTAATTCAGGGTGAACCGAGACTTGAAACTGCTTTTCGTATCCACCAATACCCAGGACTTCGGTTACACCAGGTACGGTTTGAAGATGAGTTTTGACTAACCAGTCTTGTATGCTTCGCAGTTCCTCAAGAGAGCGAGTACCGGTTTGATCCTCCAGGTAGTAGAAAAGCACCAGGCCCATACCAGTGGCGATAGGTCCGAGTTCAGGTTCTCCGAAGCCATTAGGGATTTGCTCTCTTGCTTCCTGGAGGCGTTCATTGACGAGCTGGCGGGCGAAATAGAGGTCAGTGGAATCCTCGAAATAAATATTGACTACCGAGAGTCCGAAATTCGAAACCGAACGAACCTTTTCAATTCCGGGAAGTCCGTTCATTGCAACTTCAACGGGGTAGGTAACAAATTTTTCGATTTCTTCTGGAGCAAGCCCCTCGGTCACGGTAAACACCTGCACAAGATTCGGCGAAACGTCGGGGAAGGCGTCAATCGGCAACGACTTGTAGCTTTGATAACCGGCAACAAGTATCAGGCACGATAAGCTGAGAATAAGGAGCCGGCTGCGTAAGACAAAAGTAGTGATATGCTGAATCATAACGGTAGGCTCTTAACGATTAGTGACTATGTCCGTGTCCGAAAGAGGACTTTGAAAGCTCGGCTTTGAGCGTAAATCCTTGTTCGGCAACGTACTCTTGCCCAAGCTCAAGACCTTCTTTGATGACGACGTGAGAGTCGTTACGATCCGCGATTTTCACCTCGGCGGGTATAAACTTTCCCTCAGAACGAACAAAGACTACCGATTTATCCTCGAAGTTGAGCACCGCGGTAGTCGGTACGAGAACAGAGACGGTTTTTTCAGTAACTTTAATCCGGGCGGTGACGAACAAGCCCGGCATCCAGGAGCCATCTGGATTTGGAAGAACTACTCTTGCGGTAGCCGTTCGCGTGTCTTCGTCGATGACCGGGCTTAGGTAAGAAATTACCCCTACGGCTTTCTTTTCTGAGTGCCCCTGGGAAACCTCCACACGTTGACCCACTGCTACTTTTGAAATATCCGCTTGATAGATACTGAGATTGACCCAAACGGAGCTGAGATCCGCCACGGTGTAGGCGATATCATCGTCTTTGAGTAATTCGCCAAGCGTTGCATGCTTGGCAATCACTGTTCCGCCAATCTGTGATTTAATTGAATACGGCCGCAGACTTTCGCTACTTTCAATGACTGCGAGTGTGTCGTCTTTCTGTACGGTATCGCCAATACGCACAAGGACGTTTGTAACGATCCCGGGAAATCTCGCGGAGATGTGACTCACACGTTCCTCGTTAACAACCACAGCTCCCGGAGTCTCGACAAATTCTTCAAAAATTCCTCCCTCTGCTTTTCGTAGGACTATCTCGAATTCATCAAGTTGCTCCTTGGAAAGTGCAAGAGAATCGTCGTGCTCGTCGCTATGTTCTTCTGGCTCTTCATGATGATGTTCATGATCCTCCTCAGCGAACGAGGGTTCCACAGATAGAATGCTAAATAGTAGTGTTGCGATAACACTAAGAATGAACACGAGTTTTCTCAATTGACTCATTTCGTTTCTCCGTTGGTCCAACCGTCTTCTACATGAAGTTCTTTCCCGAAAAGTTTTCTGAGCGTTGAGGTGCTTTCAGAAATCTCAAACAGGAGTGAAGCGGCTTTAATTTTTGTGTCAAAAAAAGTTTGCAAAGCGTTTTGGTGTTCCAAGTAGTTCGAGCGACCTTGTTGATACGCCTCTTCGGTCTCGCGTTTGAGTTGCCTACTGGTGGGCAGCATTGTTTGTGTTAGTAATTTGTGCTCGGTGAGTAGCCGCTGAAGTTTGTTTTGTAGGGAGCGAGATTTGAAACGCAACGTTTGTGCTTGATTCTTGGTGCGAAGCTCTTGCACGAGCATCTCTTCCCTCGCTTGTGATATTGCGCCTTGATTTCGGTTAAACAGGGGCAGCTCTACTGAAAACGTCCCCAAGAACGATTCGTCGTTGCCGTCTTCAAAGCGGCGGTAG